>JAJPXA010000208.1 GCA_021205715.1 Bacillota bacterium | reverse complement strand
GCTAAAAACAATGCCGCAGCTCTTTCGCCAGGAACGAAAGAAGCCGCGGAGGCAAAAACGTGGGTTAGAATCAAAAGAGATAAGTGGATGTATCGGTTGCTTCTGCGGGGTATACTCTATTTCCTGATATTTAAAATCGTTCCCATGTGGGGCATTTTAATAGCGTTTAAAGACTATTTCGCGGGTGTTTCGCTTTTGGACGCGCCGTGGATAGGCTTTGAGAACTTTGTCGATTTCTTTACGGATATCAGCTTCTGGCAGCTGTTGAGAAACACGTTAATCATTTCATTTATGAACTTGATTTTCTTCTTCCCGCTGCCGATAATCTTGGCATTGCTCCTGAATGAAATCAGAGTTCAGTGGTACAAAAAGACATTGCAGACCTTCGTTTATGTGCCGCACTTTGTATCAATGGTTGTCGTATGTTCAATCACAATGATGCTTTTAAAGACTCCGGCAGGCGAGGGTCCGGCGTTTACGGGCGGTATTATAACCGAAATCGCGGCGAAGATTACCGGAAATCCGGACGTAAACATTTTGAGCAACGGTCCCGCGATTTACTGGATACTTCTTATTCAGTCAATCTGGAAGGAAACAGGATGGGGCACCATCATATTCCTTGCGGCTATTGCGGGTGTTGACGTTGAGCAGTACGAGGCGGCTATCGTTGACGGCGCTTCGCGTTTCCAGCAGCTTATCTACATAACTTTCCCCGCAATCTTGGGTACCATCGTAACGATGCTTATCCTGAGAATGGGAAGCGTTTTAAACACAGGCTTCGAGCAGATTATTCTTATGCAGAACGAGATTAACCGTGAATATTCCGAAACCTTCGATACCTACGTATATCAATACGGAAGAGTTGAGGGTAACTACGGCTATTCGACCGCGGTCGGCTTGTTTAAATCGGTAGTCAGCTTGATTTGTATTGAGTTGACAAACTACCTGTCGAAAAAAGTCGGACAGGCAGGATTGTTCTAAGGAAGGGGGAAGTTATAATGTTAAGTATAAAAAGAAAAAGCATAGGCGACATTCTTTGGGACGTGGTAATATATGTTGTTCTTACCATACTCTCATTGATGATGGTAATACCGTTTATTTATGTAATAGTAGCATCGTTTGCAAGAGAGTCGTTAATTCAGTCAACTTCTCTCGACTTGTTCTGGAAGATATTCCAGCCAATCGGAACTCATTCCAACGCGTTTACGCTTGACGCGTATAAGGAAGTATTCGATATGAGCGGTATCGGTGTTCAGGTACTCCGCTCGCTCGCAATATCAATTTGCGTAACGGTTGTCGGCACAGTGCTCGACCTTATATTCACAACAACAATGGCATACGGTCTTTCGAGATCGTCGCTTGTCGGCAAAAAACCGATATTGAACGTTGTATTGTTTACAATGGTTTTCTCCGGTGGTATGATTCCGCTGTTCTTGGTTGTACAGGGCTTGGGTCTGTATGACTCATACGCGGCTCTTATCCTGCCCGGTTTAATATCGGCATACAATATGCTTATTGTAAGAAACTTCTTTATGGAGCTTCCGGCGGGACTTGAAGAAGCGGCGTCAATTGACGGCTGTACGGATATCGGAATATTTTTCAAAATAGCGCTTCCGCTTTCGATGCCGATACTCGCGACATTCGGTCTTATGTACGGCGTTGGTATTTGGAACAACTATTTTGACGCGTTGCTCTATTTGGATGATTCGTCGAAGTATCCGTTCCAGCTTGTATTGAGAAACATAGTTAATCAGTCAGCCGCAGACCTCGACAGTCTTGACGACCTTCCACCGTCGGATACATTGAAAATGGCGGTTATCGTAATAGGCACTGTTCCGATTCTTTGTGTTTACCCATTCCTCCAGAAGTATTTCGCGGCAGGTGTAATGGTTGGCGCTATCAAGGGTTAATTGAAAATATCTGATGAATAGGAGGAATGAATTGATGAATAAAATTTGGAAAAGAATTGCCACCGCGGCTCTTGCGGCGGCAACGCTTGTAACATCTGTAGGTCTTACAAGCTGTTCAAGCATCGCACCGATTGACGACCTTAAAAATCCGGAAATAACAATAATGCTTCCGTCGTTCAACACAAGCTCGGCGGACGAGAGCAGTCCGGTTGTTCAGGCAATGGTGGATTATTTAAGAGATGTAATGGATTTGGAATCGCTTACGATTCACTTTAAGTGGGCGGCGAATACAAACTATTCGGAAAAGGTTACGGCGGCTATGGGTTCGAGCAACTGGCCCCATATTATGCTTATAACCGACAGGACATCCACGATTATTCAGAACTCAAGAGCGGGAAGCTTCTGGGATTTGACGGATGAGCTTAAGGCTACCACGACGGACGAAAACGGCGAGCTGGTATATAAATACCCCAACCTCGCTCAAACCGACGATATGGTAAATCATAACATTTCAATCGACGGACGCGTATACGGTGTTTACAGACCGCGTACCGTGGGTCGTGCCGGTGTTACGGTTCGCGCGGACTGGATTGATAACCTTTACGAAAAGGGTGATTTGAGCTTCGATTCGAGCCATATAGACAATCTTACAATGGCTGAATTTGAGGAAATGCTTTACGCGTTCAAGGAGGATGACCCGGACAACAACGGTGAGGACGATACATACGGTATGATAGTTGCCGGCGGTGACTATCTTGCGGGCCCGCTTGACAACCTCGCGGTATGGAACGGCGCTCCGAACGCTTGGGGTTATAATGAGGAAACCGACCAAATTGAGCCGGATTATATGTTCGAAGAATATGTTGAAACGCTTACTATGATGCGTCAATGGAAGGCTGACGGTGTTATAAATAAGGATATGGACACATTCAGCTCGGATAACTGGAACCAGCCGTTCCTTCTCGGACAGGCGGGCGTTATCATCGACGTTGCCGACCGTGCAAGACGTGTAGCGGCAAGCATCGAGGAGCTTATTCCGGAAGCGAGAGTAGACTTGTTCGGATACGTTACAAAGGACGAGAACACCGAGCCGAGAACATACCCGACAACGGGTTATTCCGGATATTTCGTACTTCCGACCGCAAGTGTTGAAAACGAGGAACAGCGCGACTTGCTTCTTTCCTTGCTTGACCACTGCAACGATACGTATATTACCGACCTTCTGAACTACGGTATTGAGGGTGAGAGCTACGAAACCATAACGGATGACGACGGCTCAACAACCACGGTTGTATATCCCGAGGGCACGCATTATGCGAGAATAACTAACCCCGACGGAACGGAATCGGCGGTAAAGAGTACCGAAACGGCAAGAACATCCGAATATGCTGACCTTAACCAGTTTGCGATGGGATTTGTTGACACAGGTCTGACAACATATTACACCGTTGAGGTTGCTAAGAAGACTGACCAGGTTTATGACGATAACGAGCTTTATAAGGTTCCGAACGTTGCCGAAGCGTATGTATCCGCCACATATTCACGCCATTCGACACAGCTTGACGCGATTATGAACGCGGCGACGGTTAAGTATATCTCCGGCGCTATCGATTTGGATGATTGGTACGCGGAACGCGATCGTTGGCTCGAACAGGGCGGACAAAAGGTTATCGAAGAAATGAACGAATCCTATAGAGAGGATACAGACCCCGTAACGGATGAATCCATTAAAGAGGATAACCACAGACTTCAGTACGAGAGAGGTGTTTACACCTGGCTCACAGACGCGGAAATAGCGCAGTTCTCGCAAGAGGATGCTACCAAGCCGGAAACTGAAGAAGAATAATTAAGGCTGTAATAAAAAAGCCGCTGCAAATGCAGCGGCTTTTTTGCGTTAAAAATCACGGTTAATGCAAACGAGCATAAAGACGTTCGTTTAAATATGCCGTTGGATAAAACTCAAATTAATTCATACACCTTGAGGTTTGAATATTCGCCTATCAGCGGAGCCATTTGGCGGAAGCCTATTTTGCCGCCGCCCAAAACCTCGCCGTAGGTTTTGCCGTCGTCCTGCCACGAGAACACGAGCAGGTCGTCAATCGAAAAATCGATTTTGCCCTTGTATTTCGACACGGTTATATGATAGCTCTCTTTCGCGTCCTCGGGGTTGGGTATCGGGTCGCCGCCCTGCGTCACAAGATGAAATCCCTTGCTTTTCCTCAGATTGCAGGTGTGAAACGCGCGTTCCTCATCCCATTTTCTGCGGAAATACGAAACGTGATACGCGTTTATATCGCCGCTGTGATACAGATTATACTGTCCGTCGCGCGGCGCAAGCTCCGGCGAAAACAGATCCTCGCCATTCACGCCCTTTGCCGAGAAAAACATAATCGCAAGCCCCGGCTCCTCAATCGGTCGAAAATCCCACTTTATCGCGACATCCGACGGGAAGTCCTCGCCGCACCAATACACAAAATTCGACTTCTGCCCGAGCGCGGGATCCAT
The DNA here is from genome assembly GCA_021205715.1 of Bacillota bacterium. Lineage (GTDB taxonomy): Bacteria > Bacillota > Clostridia > UBA1381 > UBA1381 > 12844. The sequence continues at coordinate 4,465 of JAJPXA010000208.1, read as the reverse complement.
TGTGTTTTTCATCCGCATTTTGCCGTTCTCAAAATAAACCTCGGCGCTTCCCTCCATACGAAAGCCGTTAACGTCCTCCGCGCACGAGAGCGGATTGTCATATATCAATTTCTTTTCCATTTCTGATTCTCCCTTTCAAATTCATAAAGCAAATCTGCAAAAGTTATACGCGCAAATGCACATTATCAGCGCTATCATAACGATAAACAGCTTGTCAACCCTTTTATTGTCGATTTTCGAGTTTATAAATCTGCCGATTATGCCGCCCAAAACCGCGCACACCGCCATAACCGCCAAAACAGCCGGCGAAAACGGCGGCACGCTCGCGGTTACGACCTGCAATACAATCGAGGCAATCTGCGACACCATAATTATAAACAGCGAGTACATCGCCGTGGTTTTCGCGTCGAACGAAAACAGATACGACAAAATCATAATGTTTATCGGCCCGCCGCCGATGCCCAAAAATGACGAGCATATGCCCAAAAACAATCCGCCCGCCGCCGATACCGCGCCGTTTTTAATATGCCGCGTTTTGATGTTGTCCGTTTTCAGCGTGTATACGAGCGTCAAGGCGGTCAGCGCGAAAAGCGCCGCCGCCTGAACCGCTCCGACCGTGTCGGAATTTGTGAACAATCCCGAAATATACGAAAATATCTGCTTTCCGGCAATTCCGCCCGCCGCCGCGCCGAGCGACAGCGCGAGCGCCGTTTTCATATCGAGCGTCTGCGTTTTCGAAACGCTGTTTTTTATAACCGAGTACGCGCTCATACAAAGCACCGTCGCGCCCGATAAGAAGCTCGCCTCCGCGACGCTCATAACGCCCATCATATCAAGCACGGGCTTTATTATAACGCCGCCGCCTATGCCTATAACCGCCCCGATAATCGAGGCAAAAAGCGCCGTTGCCGCTATTATTGCAATCATATTATCTCATTCCTATTTTCAAGTTGTCAATCCATGTTGTCCACGTCCAGTTTTTGTCTATTCTTACCGCCAAAACCTCGACCGCGTCAAAATTCGACGCGTTGGTAAAGGTGCTTGAAATTGCCGCGGATTTTGAGCCGTTCGATATTGTCGCGGTGCAGGTTTTCGCGTCGAAATCAGCCTCGATTACGATGTGATACGCCGCCTCAGCGTTGAAGCCCGAGCCTACATTTGTCCAATCCGTTTCGAGATTGCCCTGCGCTATCGAGCCGTCGGCGGAATACTGCATTTCCTGCCCCGCCATTGTCTTTAAGGCGAAAAATACATTATTCGACGAATCCGCAAACCGCAGCTCGCCGTAGGACGAGCCGCCTGTGATACTGCCGTTGTTCCAGTCAAGCTCTATCCGCGTTTTGCCCGTCATTGCCGATGGGAGCGTGTATATCGCATTGCGGTTACCCTTCGCGGTCGTGCCGAACTGCATTACCTTGCCGCCGTTTCCCGAGGCGACAGCAATCGTGTCGAGATACGCCTGATTTGTGCCCTCCCAGCCGGGGTTATCGCCTACATTATAGCTTTCGTAGTCCTCGTCGACGTAAATGCCCCAGGTTACGCCGCTGTCGTCGGTATAATCACTGAGCTTTTCGGCTGTCGGCTCTGCGGTTGCCGCCGCGCCGTCGGCGGTCTGCATGAAGCCCGCGCCGCCCGAGGCATTCGTCGGAATTACCGCGTCCGCGTCGCCGTTTCTTAACGCCTCGGCATATGCCTCCGCGTTCGCGCGGTTATAGAATTGGAATGTGCCTATGTATATGAGCCTGTTTTCATCGTCCCACTCGACTGTCTTGCCGGTCATTTCCGCGATAGCGCGAACCGGAACAAGGGTGCGTCCCTCGACCGACGTTGCCGGAACGTCAAGCGTCATGGTTGTGCCGTTTACCGTGACCTCGGTATCGTCAAGCGTCATTTTGACGTCATAACCGTTGCCGGTAAGCGTTACTTCTCTCGTGTCGTAGTTATACCCGACATTCATTCCCAGACTTTCCGCGATAAAGCGCACGGGAACGAGTGTTCTGTCGTTTTCGATAACCGGTACAACCGCGTCGTTGTCCTCATCAATCTGCACCATCTCGTTTCCGACATACGCGTTCGGTGAGTCAATCAAGAGCTTCACGCTTAACGCGCCGAGCCAGCCGGTTACGCCGACGCCCAGCTTGTATGCCGCGTGGTCGCCCGTTAAATCGGGATTTGTGAGCTTGTTGCCGTCCGGGTCGATTACATATCCCTCAAACACGGGAATTTTCGTCGTTTCCGCGCCGAGGTAATACGAAAGATTCGACGGCTGATTATAGTGGTTGCTCTGCGTCGCAACGCACGCTCTGTAATACGAGTCGTGCATAAGCGTCGTTATTCTGTACTGCGTCGGAATCGCGGTCGAATAAATTCTTATCTCCGTTTCATCCTCGGTTTTAAACACAATCTCCTCGCGCCAGTCGCCGAAGAGATCCGCCGCCGCGACGGGTACGGCCTTTGTGCCGCTGTTCGAGGCGCATCCGTCGGCGGTGAATATCTCGTCAACCGTCTTGTCCTCCCAGTTCCATTTTGAAACCGTAACGTTATCCAAAAGCTCGCTTAACAGGTCGCCGTCCCAGTATACCTTGAAATTCATCGGTATCGACGTGCCGTCCGAAATTGTGCCGTCGGTGCCGCGGTATGTTATATTGTTCCACGCGTCGTCCGTAATCTTTTCGCCGTTTACGTTCTGCGGCACCGTGCCGGTCGAGCCCCAAAGCTCAAAGCCGGAGTAATTCGGGTCAATATCCGCCGCGCGGCTTCTGCCTGTGTCCTTATTCTTCGAATATCCCTCGGTCACCTGACCTGTTCTCGCGTCGTGAAGCTCGATATTCGCGAGCAAATTCGACGTTTCGTGGCACGCCCATACGAGGTAGCCGTCATAATCGGGATCCATTTTCGCCGCGTCGAACGCATCGCCGTGGAGCAGCTTTTGAGCCGTGCCGTCGTTGTCATACGCCTTTACGGCGTACATTTCACTGCCGTCGTCGTCAATCGCCATAGGGCCGGATATAATCTCGTCCTTACCGTCGAAGTCAACGTCAAGCACCGCCAAATTATGATTGCACGCGCCCCAAATGCTGTCGACATTCTCGACGTTTTCCGTTTCGTGTACCCAATCGACGGTAAGTTCGCCGTCCTCCATATGCCATGCCGCCGCGCGGACGTTGTCCCACGCGCCGCGAACCATTACGATGCTCGGTGTAACGCCGTCAAGATACGCGAGCCCGAATAAATAATGACTCGCGCGCTTCGTGAGCCTGCCGGTGTCGGTGTATTGATACGACCATTCCGAGAGCGGCTCCTTTTCCGGAAGCAAATCCGTTCTCGCAATCTCGCCGCCGGTTTCGCCGTCGTAAACCGACAAAAATTCCGGCGTTGAAACGATGTATTGTCTGTCCTTAAATATCGCGAGGTTTTCACTGTCAAGCGAGTAATCGGTGATACCGTCGCTGTTGGTGTCGCCTATGGTGTTCCCCGCGCCGTCGGTCGTGCCCTCGAACGAGCGAAGAACGACCTCCGACCGACCGTCGCCGTCAAAATCGTAAGCCATTATGTTTATGTCATGCTCGTTAATCTCATTGGGGCCTATATCAATTGTCCACATAAGAGTGCCGTCCGTTTTATACGCCTCGATAAGCGGGTACGTTGTGCGCGTTTCGACGTCCATACTCGGTATGCGTCTTAAAAGAATCTCATACTCGCCGTCGCCGTCAAGGTCGGCAACCGCGCCGTCGTCGATGTTATATCCGTCGCGCTCCTCGACCTTAAAGCCTATGTAGCTGTCGCTCCAAGCGGTTGTTTCGACCTCCGTGCCGTTTTCGACGCCGTTTTCAACCTCCTTGAGCGTGTAAACCGCGTTTGCCGGCGCGTCCTTGTGAAAGAAGTTCGTGGTAAGCTCTATCGGCTCGCTGTTGAGCTTCTCGCCGTTGCAGTAAAGATTATACGTCAAATCCTCCGAGTCCGTACCCAAAAATCTCCAGCTTACAAGCGTTCCGTCCTCCGACGGCACGGCAGTAAGTCCGCGCGTGAGATATTCGAACCGGCGCTCGTTTTTCGGTCTGTTTGCGTACAAAGCCTCCGTTTCCTCTCTCTCGCCCGCGTCCGCCGCTTCGGTGTAATAGCCGAGCGTCATTCCGTCATCGTCCGTGTACGCGTCGAATTGCGCGCGCGCCGCCGGCGCAAAGCTTGATATAAGCATAACGGCGGCTGCCGAAATTGAGATAATTCCGTTCTTTTTCATTTCATTTTATCCTCCCTCTTTTTATGATTTCTCCGTAACAATTACTTCCTTATTTTATTATAGCTTTATTGCGGGAAACTTTAAAGATATATAAACAAACAAAACTTTTAAAAATCCGATTTGTTAATCATTGCCTTTTTGTTAAAATTTCCGACAATTTACACAATATTGTAAATTTTAACAGTATTATGCTTGACTATGTCGAAATTCGGTGGTATAATGTTA
>JAJPXA010000030.1 GCA_021205715.1 Bacillota bacterium | reverse complement strand
ACTTGTATTTATTATATTTCCAAAAATCAGCATAAAAATGTATGAAAAATAAAAAATATGTCAAACATCAAAGCGTAAGACAAAATTATAAACGGGAGGATGTATAATGAACAAAATAATTTACGCGTTCGCGGCGGCGATGGTTATGTGCCTTGCGATGACGGTATATTCAAAGGGCGTCGCGGAGGATTTAAAAAGCAATGTCGTGCGGCTGCATATCATAGCCAACAGCGACAGCGAAGAGGATCAGGCGGTAAAACTCAAGGTTCGCGATGCGGTTTTGGAAAACGTAAGAAAAACGGGCAAAAGCGATGACCTTGCGGCTGTAAAAAGCATAGCCGACGAGGTTTTAAAGGAAAACGGCTTTACATATGCCGCTGAGGTGAAAACGGGACTGTTTTATTTCCCTGAAAAATCATACAAGGACACGGTGTTCCCGTGCGGCGAGTACAACGCCGTGAGGATAGTCCTCGGCAGCGGCGAGGGGCAAAATTGGTGGTGCGTGATGTACCCGCCGCTGTGCTTCGACGAGTCCGTCGACGGCGCAATGTCCGACGGCGGACTCGAGCAGCTCAAAGAGGCGCTCGACGATGAAACCTATGAGCTTGTAACGGAGAAACCGAAGATAAAGTTTAAAATTGTCGAGGCGATAAATAATCTTATTTCAAATTAGAACAAGTACCGCGGCGCCGTATTCGCTTAAGGTTATTTTATCGGCGTATTCGGCTCCGCTCAGCATATCCGCAAATTTTGCGCGGCACGGCATTTCAACGCGTTCACCGCTGTAATTTAGCAGGAATATGCAGTCGCCGCGTACTGCCAGCTCAACCGTTTCGGGTATATCGATAAGCGCGCCCAAGCCGCGCGGCGGCTCTATGCCCGCAAGCTCGATAAACGCTTTGGCGCTGTCCTCTCCGAACGCCGCGCCGAAGTAGTAAGCCTTGCCGCTTCCGATTCTTTTTACGGACGCGGCGGGCTTTTTTCGGTAGTAATTGCTTTCAAACACACCGACCTCTTCGCCGTCGGTGATTTTCAAAACATCGTTAAAGCACGGCGCGCTTACGCTTCCGCCGCCGATATTCACGCGCTGTTCCTCGTCATACGGCGATAAAAACGTAAATTCCTCGACCTCCGCGCCGCAAAGGCGCGATATGTAAACGGGCATTCGTTCCGTATAGCAGCCGCCGTTCAAATTCTTGTATCCCGTGCGGCAGCCGAATATCACCGTGCCGCCGCGCTTCGCGTATTCCTCCAACAACCGCGCGCGTTTTTCGGTCATTATTGCGGGATGAGGATATACGGCGACTTTGTATTTCAAAAGCTCGTCAAGCGCGGTATCGTCGTTTATGTAAACCAAATCATAGGGTATATGCTTCTTTTGAAACGCGCGGAACCAGCCGTCATAGCTTATATTATCAGCCTCGCTGTGCCATAAATCCTCCTCGCCGTCCCACTCGTTGTCGTAATCCTTTAAGAGCGCCGCCTCGGCTAAATACGGCTTGCCGCATACCTCTTGCACGCGCTGAATATCGCGGTGGGTTTCCCGAAGCTCGTCGGTGCGGCGGTTCGCCATATTGGAATAATCGTGCAAGCCGTGCCAATACATTTCATTGCCGAATGTGCAGGTTCGCCAGCGGAAATATCCGATATAATCCGCGCCGTGCGCGATTGCCTGCATAGTCCACAGCCGCAGCTGCCCGGGCTTTGGTGCGGGCTGCATCATACGAAAATTCCAGCCGGACGGCCCCGCCTGCTGTTCCATAATCCCGAATATGCTTGAGATGCTCCTCGCTCTTGTGAGATTGTATGAGCTGTTCCTGTCCCGCAAGCCGTTCTGCTTTGAAACATCGAGCGTTTTTTCGTAAGCGAAATTCGGATAGTTGTCGTAGGTGATAAAATCGAGTGCCTCGCCGACAAGGCGGTGATAATCTATGTGCGCGAACAGACCGTTGGTCGTTATGTAAGCGTTCGAATATTTTCGTATTATGTCCGACTGGAGCTTAAAAAAACTTATCGCCGTGTCGGATATGAACCGCTTTTCAAGAAGTGCGATATGCGGATTTCCCAAGCCGCCCGCGTTCGTGCGCCGCGGCAGATGCACCTCGTCCCACGAGGTGTAGGTCTGATTCCAAAACGCCGCGCCTATGGCGCCGTTTAAAGCGTCAAGGGTTTTAAATTTGTTTTTGAGATATTCCCTGAAAGCCTTGTGGTCGCTTTCGGAATAATATTTGTCGCATTCGCAGTTTATCTCGTTGTCGAGCTGCCACGCTGTTATGTTGTCATATTTCCCGTAATGCTCCGCGAGCTTCTCGACAATGCGCGCGGTGAAAAACCGGTATTTTTTCGAGTTGAGGTTGCAATGCCTGCGAAGTCCGTGATAAATGAGGTTCCCGTCAATATCCGCGTTTAATATCTCGGGATATTTTTCGCTCATCCATACGGGAGGCGTTGCCGACGGGGTGCAGAAAATCACGTTCATCCCCTCCTCCGCCGTCATATCCATAAACTCATCAAAAAAATCGAATGTAAACTCGCCCTCGCGCGGTTCGAACTTGTTCCACGCAAACTCGGCGACGCGCACGGTTTCTATGCCGTATTCTTTCATTTTTCGAAGGTCGTCCCTCCACAGCGATTTGCTCCAATGCTCGGGATAGTAGCAAACTCCGAGCGTTATGTGATCGATATTGAGTCTTTTGTCCATCGTAATCCTCCCGCGAATGTGAATATATCAATATTTTAGCGCAAATTCAAGCACCCGTCAATATATTTAACCGAGCCGCCGAAAAAAAATTTTTTTAAATTCAAAAAAACACTTGACATATTCGATTGTATGTGATACACTGTATTAGCTTGAGAAAGGCTCTTTTTTTTTGCAAAGGTCAAAAACGGAAAATTCCGTTCGGACACAAATACGAAAAAGAGATAAAATTTTGCGGCAAGACGCAAAGCGGAGGTGTTTTATAAATGAGAGTAAAAATTACATTGGCTTGTTCTGAGTGCAATCAGAGAAACTATAATACAATGAAGAACAAAAAGAACGACCCTGACAGACTTGAAATGAAAAAGTACTGCAAGTTCTGCAGAAAGCATACTCTTCATAAGGAAACAAAGTAATTTAAATCAAAAAAGTAAGGATGTGTAGAAAATGGCGGAAATGGGAGCAGCCAAAAAGCCGGGTCTTATGACGAAAATAACGAGATTTTTCAAAGACACCAAGGCGGAGCTTAAAAAGGTCACATGGCCCACAAAGGAACAGCTTATCCACAACACGGGAATAGTTCTCGCGTTTATTATAATATTCACCATTATCTTGTCATTATTGGATTTCGGTTTTCAGGAATTATTCGCATGGTTTACAGGCCTGTTGGGCTGATAAGCTTTTGAAGAATAATTAGGGAAGGAGAATTCTAATGGCCGAGGAAGCAAAATGGTATGTAGCGCACACATATTCCGGATATGAGGATAAGGTAAAAGCTAATATTGAAAAGTCGGTTGAAAACCGCGGTATGCAGGATTTAATCATTGAGGTGGACGTCCCTAAGGAAACGGTGGTCGAGGAAAAGAACGGCGTTAAGAAAACATCGCAGAAGAAAATTTTCCCGGGCTATGTTGTCGTAAAAATGATTATGACGGACGAGAGCTGGTATATCGTAAGAAATACCAGAGGCGTTACGGGATTTGTCGGCCCCGGTTCAAAACCCGTCCCGCTTTCTCCCGGAGAAGTGGCGAGAATGGGCATTGACAAAACGACAACCGCGGATATAAAGGTCAAGGTCGGTGATTTTGTAGCTATAAAATCCGGCCCTATGGAAGGCTTTTCCGGTAAGGTAACAAGCGTAAGCACCGAAACCGGCAAGGTTGAGGTTTTGGTGTCTATGTTTAACCGCGAAACAAAGGTTGAGATAGACCACTCGCAGGTTGAGGCGGCGGACTGATTTTTATCGCCGCAAAATCGGCATATGCCGATAAAATTAAGGTAAAATTCGTTTATTCTGCCGCGAGAGCGGCTTAATAATATCCCTCTGGTAACAGTGGGAGGATGACACGCTCATCCGCAATTACCACATACAGACGCAAGAGCTGTAAATATTCAAGGAGGTGGCCATAAAATGGCACAAAAAGTAGAAGGTTATATAAAATTACAAATTCCCGCCGGCAAGGCGACACCGGCTCCCCCGGTAGGCCCCGCGCTCGGTCAGCACGGTGTAAACATCGCGCAGTTCACAAAGGAATTTAACGAAAAGACAGCAAAGGACGCAGGCTTGATTATCCCCGTAGTTATTACGGTATACGCGGATCGTTCTTTCTCATTCGTAACAAAGACTCCGCCCGCGCCCGTTCTTATCAAGAAGGCTTGTAAGATTCAAAGCGGTTCGGGAGTTCCCAACAAAACTAAGGTCGCGACTATTTCAAAGGCGGATCTTCAGGCTATCGCGGAGCAGAAAATGCCGGACTTAAACGCGGCATCGCTTGAAGCCGCAATGTCTATGATTGCAGGAACCTGCAGAAGTATGGGCGTTACGGTAGAAGAATAAGAAAGGAATAAGTGGGAGAGCGTCGCTCGTATGACCACGAAGGAGGATAAAAAATGTTCAGAGGAAAGAAGTATCAAGACAGCGTAAAGCTTATCGATAAAAATGCACAGTATGACCCCGAAGCGGCTATGGAGCTTATCACAAAGACCGCTAAGGCTAAGTTTGACGAAACGGTTGAGGCTCATATAAAGCTCGGCGTTGACTCAAGACACGCGGATCAGCAGGTAAGAGGCGCTATCGTATTGCCGAACGGAACAGGCAAGAGCGCGAAGGTTTTGGTTTTCGCGAAAGGCGCGAAGGCTGACGAGGCAAAGGCGGCAGGCGCTGACTTTGTAGGCGAGATGGATATGGTCGAAAAAATCCAGGGTGAAAACTGGTTTGATTTTGACGTAGTTGTCGCAACGCCGGATATGATGGGCGTTGTAGGACGCTTGGGTAAGGTTTTGGGCCCTAAGGGCTTGATGCCGTCGCCTAAGGCAGGCACCGTAACAATGGATGTTACAAAGGCTGTAAACGAAATTAAAGCAGGTAAGATTGAGTACAGACTCGATAAGACCAACATTATTCACTGTCCGATAGGCAAAGCATCTTTCGGCGCGCAGAAGCTTGGCGAAAACTTTAACGCTTTGATGGGCGCTATCGTAAAGGCTAAGCCGTCTGCGGCAAAGGGTCAGTATTTGAGAAGCGTTACCGTAGCTTCGACAATGGGTCCGGGAATTAAAGTAAACACTTCAAAGATTGCTCAGTAATTTTTATAAAAACACACCGTCAAACGACGGTGTGTTTTTTTGCGTAACACTTTTTGAAACGGCTCATATTCTATAACAGGGAGAGATGTAAAAGCCAAATCACGCGGCGGCTTGAAAAGGCGCGTTGCGCCGCCGCCGCTGCAATTCAGAGCCGACTTTAAAATGAGAAAGGAATGAGCAGACTTGAAAGAAAATAGTTGCGATACAAATTTCAGAGAATCGGTTTGTATACATACGGATAAAATTTATGACAGCTGCCGTGAATAACACTATGCAAGCTATAACATCACGCCATCCCCAATGCTTTCAGCGACCCAACGCTCTTCAATTTCTTCAATCCGCCGCTCTGCGTCGACGGAACAAACATCCTGCCGGTGCTCGCCGTAGCGAACGCACCGGTGGTCGACGGCGTAAACATCTTTCTTTGCGTCACGCCACCCGCTGCACTTGCGCCGCCCGCCGCGCTTTTCGACGCCGAAAACGCGCTTTTCGTTCCGCCGCCCCCTGCGGAACTGCTTCCGCTTGATGCGCGCGAGCTTCCGCTCGATGTGCGCGAGCCGGAACTACCCCCGCTCGACTTCGCACTGTACGCGCTGTTCGGCACAAAATGCTTTTCGCCGCCCGCGTTCGACTGTAAACTCGGCGCAGCTTCGGACGCCTCGGTTGTTTCTTCACTTGTTTTTTCGAAGGTCTTTGTGCCCGTTATCTCATCCGCATACCGCGCCGCCGCGCTTCCCTTTGCCGCGCTTTTAACCTCGTCAAAGATTTTTTCCATAGCAACGTCGTCAAACCGCGGTGTCCCGTCCTCATTATACAGCTTACCCGTAAATGCCACCTTAGTCCCGTCGGCTTGCGTTCCGGTGTGCGCCTTACCTTTGTCCGTATACCCGATAACATCCTCGATATTAATCTCATTGTTGCTTAATTTTTCAACATTGGAATAATATTCCTCATTCGCCGCCTCGATAACCTTTGTTTTTGTATCGCCCGTGAGCGCGTAGCTTACATCGTTGATTTTCACGCTTTGCACATCGTTAATTTTAAGCGCGTCCTCGCTTTTGCCCGCCGCAGCGGCTATTTTTTCTAAGCTCGAATTAATTTCCGCCTCATATTCCTGCTTTTTGGTATATTCCCGTACTTCCTCCGCCGAAGGCGCCGTAATCTCTCTCGTTTCCGTTTCCGGCATACTCGCCCCGTCGTGTTCGATATAATATTGCTTAACCGCCGATACCGCATCCGACTTCGCGTCAACCAACGCCTTTGCCTGTTCGGCGGCGCTCATCGCGCTATAGCTTACGCTTGACAGCACCTCACGGTATGCTTCGTCAATACTGTTGTTCAAATCCTGCTGATAGGCTATAATCTGCTCTGCCGTTTCAAATGTATACTCCGCGCCGTCATAGCTTATCGTTGCCTCAATCTTTGGCAAACTGATAATGCTGTTGTTTTGGGTGTACAATCCCTTTATTTTCTCGTATACCTCATCACTCAACCCCGACGGATTATCCTTACAGCTGTCCGCGTAATTCACATATGCCAATCGTATAGCGCGCGCTGTTTCGTCGTCATCCTCGGCTTTGTAAACGGTATTAATCGCGCTTAAAACCTGACCCGCCTGCGTGTACCGGTTCGACAAATACGTGTTTTCCGCAGTCGGATACCCGTTCGCCTTTGTGACAGCCGCGCTTTTATTGTCGTAGAACATATTAACCTTATCGGTACTGTAGAAGCTGTCCTTTAAAAACGTGCTGTTCGCGCCGAACGTAAGCATAGCCGGAACATTCTTTTGCCCCGATGGGCTGAAATACGTTTTATTTATCTTTCCGAGCATACCCGTTTCGTTATTGATTATATAATCAATCTGCATTGGCGATTGCTTGATAATACTTCCTATCCACCGTGCGAGATAAGACGTGCTGTCGTCATATTGCAATTCTTTCGGCAAATCCTCAACCGACGACGACACTATCGGCATATCCCTATAATCTTTGTTTGCGCGCAAATCATTGTATGTGCTTAGTCCGATAATGCTTCCGTCCGGCAAAAACTGCGACAATATATAATCGGCAAAGAAACCTTCAAACCTGTCATCCTGTCCGTTCACATACTTGTCGAGCGCCGCGCCTATCGCTGTCGAAATAACCGCGCTCTCGCGCGCTTTCGGTATGCTGATAAATTTGCCGTTCCCGATATAGAACGTGTAAAAATTATTTTTTGTGTAATTCGATAAATTATCATACGCCTCTCTTTTATCCTCATCGTCTGTCAGCGTGTTCCAACCCCAGTGCAGAAGCTCCGCCGCCGTCAGGCACGCTATACCCATCGCAAACGATTTGGGATTGTTTTTCGCCTGCCTGAAAAACTTATCCACGCCCTGAACGCTCGCGTTAAAGAAGTTCGATAATGAATTTAGCACCTTTGAAATCCTGCCGCCTCGGCTGAAATTCGTCGTGACGTCCTTCGCCCTGTAAAACGCCTCGTGATAGTCGTAACCCTCCTCACGCGTCCGCTTAAATTCACCCAGTCGCGGCGAGCCTTCGATAGCGTCCGAAACCGTCTGATAAGAGTTAAACAATTTCGGAAACATCCCGAAAAACCTCTTTACCATATTCGGGTCTTCCGCTTGTAATTTCTGTAATGCCGTTTTCAGCGAGTTCATACCCTCTGTCGATATTGACGAATACTGTCCGCCCATCGCAAGATACTGCTCATACGGATTATCAAACCCGTCGCCGCCGTCCTTTGCGAAATGCTTCTTGTAGAAATCCGATGCCTTAAATATATCCCCGTATGCCTTAACCGCCGCGCCCGCAATCTTCGCCTTGTTCGAGTCGGAGGAGTTCAAAATCAACGTTCCGAAGTCCCTCGTCGGATTGGACGCCAACGAAAACGCCGGGTTCCACGACGTTATAAGCGCCGCGCGGACTCTTGAAACTGCCGCCAAAGTTGCCCAAACACCGCCAAATCTGCTTTGAGTGTTATCCATTACGTCAAGCAATCCCTTGTCGTAAATCTTAAAATACCGCTTTTTGCCGTTGTCTGTGTACATCACAACATTTTGGTCGCGTACACCCTCGCGGTGATCTCTTAAAGTCTGCGATATGCTGTTGCTCTTCGCCTGTGTCACGTCCTCAATATCCGCGTCGCCCGAGGGCGTTGTCGAATAATACTGTGTCGCCGCTCCCTTGTCGGAAACCTCGCCGCCTATCGGATATACCTCTTCCCAATACTGACGCAAAATATTGTTTTCGGCATCGTTTTCGAGTTGGTCATACAAATTAACCGCCGCTTTCATAACCCCGTGCTTCGTTGCGTGGTTCACATACGACGCTACATTGTACATAATATTTTCAATCGGCTCATACATTCTTTTTCCGCTGCCCGCCGCCTCTTTGATTACCTTGCCGGGGTTTGCAAATCCTTGTATAATACCGTTTGCGCTTGTCGCGTTGTCCTCGCGGAAAAACGGAACATAGTTCGGATATGTGCTTGTCAGCGCGTCGTATTGTTCCTGCGTGATAACTCCTGTGTCCACCAACCACGTTTTCATCAATTTCCGCTGCCATTCGTACACCGCTTCCGCCGCTTGTGAAAACT
>JAJPXA010000014.1:547-8886 GCA_021205715.1 Bacillota bacterium | reverse complement strand
AGAGAATATATAAAAACGGATGTTTTTATATATTCCGACTGCCGCGTCGGGTATGATTGCTTGCGGCTTTAAAAAACGCTGTTGTCTGTAAGATATGCTAATCTTTTCGCCAGTATCTCCAAGACCCTGAGGCTTTTCGTTTACAAGAGCCTATCACCAAGAACATTGACATACATCTCACAACAAGGGGTTTCCAAAGGGCAGCAGCTTCGCGACTTTGTTATACAAAGTCGCAGAGGTGCTTTTGGTTCTCTTACCCGAACATTAGTGTTTTGCGAAGCAAAACCGGTGAGGGCGAAAAGTCTTTGACTTTTCGGGTTTTGCTTGCAAAACCTTACTCAGAAAAAGAAGTCTTTTAAATCTTTTTCAAGAAAAAGAATGTTATGTGAATGCGCAATATTCGCAAATGTCAATTAGTACACCAAACAAAAACTCACCCACATTCCCCGTCAACTCACACAATCACCATCACTGCCGCTGCGGCGGCAAATACCGCGCAGGCTTTTATATCAAGTGCCGTTATTCTCGCGCAATGCAGCTTTGTGCGCTCCGCGCCGCCTCTGTAGCAGCGCGCGTCCATCGCGGTCGCCAAATCATCGGCGCGCTTAAACGCCGAAACAAACAGCGGCACCATAATCGGCACCATAGCCTTCGCGCGGCGGATAATATTCCTCGACGAAAAATCCGCGCCCCGCGCCTCCTGCGCCCTTTTTATCTTATCCAGCTCCTCCGAAAGCGTGGGTATAAACCGTATCGCGATTGTCATCATAAGCGCTATCTCGCTCGCGGGCACCTTTATAACCCTCAACGGCTTTAATAGGCTCTCTATCCCGTCCGCAAGCGACAAAGGCGCTGTGGAAAGCGTCAAAAGCGATGTTCCCGTTATCAAAAGTGCCAGCCGCAAAAGCACCGTAAGCGCCGCCTCCGCACCCTCGTATGTAATCCGTAATGTCAGACCGAACACCGGAAGCTCGAAAATAGGCTCGCCGCCGGTGAAAAACAGATTTATTACGCAGGTAAACGCTATTATATAAAGCATCGGCTTCATCGCGCGCATAAAATAACGCGGACTTATGCCGCTCATAAGCACAAGCGCGATTGTGCCCGCGGTGAAAAGCGCGTATGAAACCGGCGTCGAAATAATAAAAAGCAGCGCTATATAGCATATTGTAAGTATAATTTTTATCCTCGCGTCCATACGGTGCAGTATACTGCCGCCGGCGATATACTGACCTATCGTTATGCTGTTCAATCCGTGTTCTGTCCTTTCCTCCGATTTGATATGATAAGCTTCTTTATAGCTTTTTCGGCGTATTCCACGGTGTAAATATCCCGCGGCAAATCATACCCCATACTCCGAAGCCGCTCCGCAAGCCGCGTAATCTGCGGCACATTCAGCCCCATCGCCTCAAGTTCCGCCGCGCGGGAGAACACCTCGCTCGGCGCGCCCTCCATCGCGAGCGAGCCGTTATTGAAAACGTAAATGTTTTCCGCGGTTTTCGCGACATCCTCCATCGAATGCGAAACGAAAATAATAATCATTTCCGGACGCGACGAGTGAAGCCGCTTTATAATGCCCAATATATTATCCCGTCCCCCGGGGTCAAGGCCCGCCGTCGGCTCGTCGAGTATCAGCACGCGCGGGAACATAGCAAGCACTCCGGCTATAGCCGCGCGGCGCTTTTCGCCGCCCGAAAGGTCAAACGGCGATTTTTTCAGATTTTTTTCGCTTATTCCCATAAGCTCCGCCGCTTGCTTTACGCGCGTTTTTATCTCGCCGCCGCTTAAACCGAGATTTTTCGGGCCGAACGCTATATCCTTTTCGACCGTTTCCTCAAAAAGCTGATATTCGGGGTACTGAAATACCAACCCCACCTTTTTGCGTATTTCCCGCAAATCCGTTTTCTTGTCGGTTATATCCTCGCCGTCGATTATGATTTTGCCCGACTCCGGTCGAAGAAGCGCGTTAAAATGCTGAATAAGCGTTGATTTCCCGCTTCCGGTATGGCCGATAAACGCGTTCAGACTGCCGTCCGGCACCGTCATCGATATGTCAAAAAGCGCCCGGCGCTCATTCGCCGTGCCCTTTTGATATATATAGTTTAAATTTTTTACCTCTATCATTATATTCTACCGTCCAAAAGTTTTGCTATTTCCTCCGCTGCCTCGTCAACCGTCAGAATATCGCCGCGTATATCAAAGCCGTCCTTTTTCAGCATATCCGCAAGGCGCGTGACCTGCGGAACGTCAAGCCCAAGCTCTTCAAGCTCGTCCGTATTCGAAAACACCTCTCTCGGCGCGCCGTCAAGAACTATCCTGCCATCGTCAATAACAATTGTTCTGTCCGCCTCCGCCGCCTCGTCCATATAATGCGTTATCAAAACCACGGTTATGCCGCTCTCACGGTTTAAGCGCTTTACGATGCTCATAACCTCGGCGCGTCCGCGCGGATCGAGCATCGCGGTCGGCTCATCCAAAACTATGCATTTCGGGCGCATCGCGAGAACCCCCGCGACAGCCACCCTCTGTTTTTGACCGCCCGAAAGACGCGACGGTTCCGCTTTCGCGTATTCCGTCATTCCGACTGCGGCAAGACTCTCGTCAACGCGTCCGCGTATTTCGGCCGGCTCCACACCCAAATTCTCCGGCGCGAACGCCACATCGTCCTCAACCACCGCCGCGACAATCTGATTGTCGGGATTTTGAAACACCATCCCCACCGACGAGCGTATATCAAACAACCTCGTTGTATCCGCGGTATCCGCTCCGTTCACGTAAACCTTGCCGGATGTGGGGGTAAGTATAGCGTTAAAATGCTTGGCAAGCGTGGATTTCCCCGAACCGTTATGTCCCAAAATCGCCGTAAACGAGCCTTTTTCTATTTCAATATTTATATCCTTTAAAATTTCCTCGCGCTTTTTCTCTCCCGTTTCCGGATTTTCCTCGACAAAATCAAAGCGCAAATCTTCCGTTTTAAGCATAATCCGTCACCGATAACCGTTATATTTTAATATCAAAATCTTACAATGATTATACCACCGTTCCGACATTTTGTAAACATAAATTTACTCCGCCGCGAACACAAAAAAACACAGCAGGTCAAAGACCTGCCGCGCGCGGCGCTCTCCGAGCGTTAATCGCTGAAAAGCGCGTCCATTTCCTCTATGTATTGTTCATATTCCGACTTACTGCTTGAGGAGCTGCTGTATGTAAACTCATAATAGACCGCCGCTCCGTTCTTTATCACAAGTTTTCTGTGCGTCACCGTTCCGTCAAGAGTGTAGGTTATCAAATACCGCGTTTGATTTGCCGTGGAAACCTCCGGTTCCCCGCTCAGACCGGCTTTCGAGTAATACTCGCCCATCATCTCGTTTGCGCTGCCGCTCGGGGTTTCCTGACCGATTGTAATAACGCCGCCGCCCGATTCATCCGTAAGCCTAATCGATTCGCCGCCCTGCGTGTCAACGCTTACAAAGGACGAGGGATACGAAACCGTCTGCCCGCTTATCGCGTATTGGGTATAATCGGTGTCAATCTCCGAAGGGCTTGTAGTCGTAATAACAACATTCGCCGAAGCTGTCGCCTCCGGCTCCTCGGTCGCGGATATATTTTCCTGTCTAAGATCGTCCATGTCCTTCATTCCGCCGTCGTTTGACATTGATATGTAACCGATAAGCACGCAGATCAGCGCTATTATAAGCAACAGAAGAACAAGCACCATTGCCCTGGTTCTTTTAAGCGCCTTTTCCTTTTGCTGTTTCCTTTTTATCGCCTTTTCCTGCTGATGCTGTTTTCTTACGGTTCGCTCCTTATGTATTTCCTCTATCTGACGATATTTAAGCGGTTTTTGTCGTTCCATACTTTTCCTGACCGACTGTCCGCACCTGTCGCAGTAGAGCAAGCCGTCCCTTATTTCTCTGCCGCACCTTGTGCAATAGATTTTTTCCCGCATTAACTGTTACCTCACAATTACTAATATCATACAAAGCCGCAATGCCCTGTAGCTTGTTTGAAAACATTCTGTTATACCGCTGAAACGGTTTGGTAACAAAACTTCAACATTGCTATTATAATACACTTTAAGCCAATATGCAAGCATTTTATTTAAAACACTTAAAAATTGTCGTAAAAAACGTGGTTTTAAGCCATACAGCCTTTACTCCTCTTCGTTGTCGGCGACTTTGCAGTAAATCAGCGATGTGCCGTTGTCCAAAACGAGCGTTTCCTTATCGCCCTCATAAAAATATGCCGTGCATCCGGAAAAATTCTCATCGAAGGTTAAAATTCCTTTTTTGATTTTATATGTGCCGCTGTACTCGACAGTCGGAACATCACCCGAGCTGAAGGACATTTTAACGGTATATCCGGTGTAGCTTATTGTAATCTCCACTGTTTCAAGCGAGCTGTTTTGGGTCGTGGACGCGTACGCTATCCAATCGCCCGAAAAATTCTTTTCAACGCTTGTTTCCTCCTTTTCCGGCGCGTTTTCGGCTTCCGATGCGGGAATCTTCTCTATCAAGCTCGAAACCTCCCCCGTAGCCTCCGGCGCGAGCGTCGGCTTGGGCGTTGACGCGCTCGCCGATTCCGACGGCTCCGCCGTCGAAACCGCGTCCTCCGCGTTTTTCACGCACGATGACGCCGTGACAAGCGCCGCGCATATTAACAACAGACTGAAAATTTTTTTCATATCATAATTCCTTTCTTTGCCAATGTGTACCAATTCAAAAAAGCACAGAAAACTCCCCGTGCTTTTTTGTAATTCGATTAGTTAAGTACGTTTTTAATCGCCGCAAGCAAATCATCATATGTTTCATACGCCGGAAGCTCCGGATTATCCTTTATAATCTGCTCGGTGCTCTTAAACAAAAATCCCGCCTTGCTCGCCTTAATCATACCGAGGTCGTTATAGCTGTCGCCGCTCGCTATCGTGTCATATCCTATCGACTGCAAAGCCTTAACGGTCGCGTATTTCGGATTTTCAATGCGCATCTTAAAGCCGGTTATTTCCCCGCTTTCGGCAACCTCAAGCGTGTTGCAGAAAATCGTCGGCCAACCCAGCTTCTTCATAAGCGGCTTTGCGAACTGCGTGAATGTGTCGCTTATAATAATCACCTGCGTAAGCAAGCGAAGCTCGTCCAAAAACTCCTTCGCGCCCGGAATCGGGTCGATTTTCGCGATGGTGTCCTGAATCTCCTTAAGACCAAGACCATGCTCCTTTAAAATGCCCAAGCGCCATCTCATAAGCTTGTCGTAATCCGGCTCGTCGCGGGTTGTTTTCTTAAGCTCCGGTATGCCGCTCTCCTTCGCGAACGCAATCCAAATTTCGGGCACAAGAACGCCCTCCAAATCCAAACATACAATATCCATTTTTATTCTCCTTAATTTTAAATTTTACGTGAGTATATTAAGTATATACGAAACCGCGCGAAAAGTCAATATTTATCCCGCGATTATCGGCTGTATAAGCCAAAAGTACAATATAACGACGGCTCCCAATATGATTCTGTACCAACCGAACGGCTTAAAGCTGTGCTTTCGCACATAGTCCATAAGGAATTTTATCGCCGCCATCGACACCGCGTAAGCCGCCGCCATACCTATAAGCAAAACCGCTATATCGCCGCCCGACACCGGCTCGCCGTAGGTTGCAATCTTCAAAAGACTTACGCCGAACATCACGGGAATCGCCAGGAAGAACGAAAATTCCGCCGCGACGCCGCGCGAGCATCCCAAAATCATAGCTCCGAGAATTGTCGCGCCCGAGCGCGATGTTCCGGGAATTATCGAAAGCACCTGGAACAATCCGATAAGAACCGCGGTTTTATAGCTCATAGAGCTTATATCGCTGATTTTTTCTTTCTTGTTTACGCTCTCCACGGCCAAAAAAGCAATACCGTACACAATCAGCGTCGCGGAAACCACTTTCCAGTTTTCCCAGCTGTCCATATAATCGTTAAGCAGAAGTCCGATAACCGCCGCCGGAATACAAGCGACGATAACCTTAAACCACATCTGCCACGTTTCCTTTTTCTCGACCGAGGTTTTTTTCGGCGAAAACGGGTTCAGCTTGTGGAAAAACATTGTGACCACCGCCAAAATGGCGCCAAGCTGAATAACGTACAAATACAAGTCCGAGCTTGTAAACGCGCCTTCGGTATTGCCGATAAACTCGTTCACCAAAATCATATGACCCGTCGAGCTTATCGGAAGCCACTCCGTAATGCCCTCGACAATGCCGAGTATTATACTTTTAATAATTTCTGCAAGCAAAGAAGTCCACTCCCATATTAATTACTTTTTATTTTTAAGATACGACGCCAGCATCTGCGCGCTGTTTTCGATACCGAACGATTCGGTGTTTATACAAACGTCGTAATTGCTCATAACGCCCCAGTTACCGTCGGTATAGTAATCGTAATACGTGCGGCGCTGCTTGTCGGTTTTTGTCACCTTATCCTTAGCCTTGGCGTGCGTAAGCTCGGGATAGCGCTCCATAACGCGCCCGATTCTGTAATCGAGTCCGCCGTAAATAAACGCGCTGCAAAGCTCGATATTCTTTTCGTCGCGCAAAACATAATCCGCGCATCTGCCGACAATAACGCACGAGCCTTTGCGCGCAAGCTCCTTTATAACCTCCGACTGCGCGATAAAAAGCTTGTCGTTTATCGGCATTTCATAGTAAAGCGATGTGCCGCTCGAGGAATATCCGCCGCTTATAAGCGAGTATAAAAAGCTGTTTGTAGCCTTTTCGTCAACCGTTTTCGCGGTATCCTTGCTCATATTGCCCTTTTGCGCCGCCATCTCCACGATTTCCTTATCGTAGAAAGGAATATCGAGAGTCTTTGCGATGCTCATACCGATATCCTTGCCTCCGCTTCCGTATTGTCTGCCTATTGTGATAACAAGTGCCATAATAACCACTCCTTTCAGTGTTTTAGCCGTATGTTTATATAAAATTGTTTGGTTTAACAATAAAACCGTCTTGTTTAACCGTATTGCTCGCGGTATTTTTCGCAATAGCCGTTTACCTTCTTCACATAATGGCGCGTTTCCGAAAACGGTATCTCGTCGAGCGTAACTCCGTCGGAGCTGTAATCGGGATTTGCGAGCCATTCCGACACATTCCCCATACCGGCGTTGTACGCGGCGAGCGCGGTGTCGGTATTTTGATAATGGTCGATAAGATAGCGCAGATAATGACAGCCTATTCGAATATTCGTTTCGGGATCCTTGTAATCGTAATCGTTAAGTCCCATCTGCTCCGCATTCCACGCGGCAGTTTCCTCCGTAAGCTGCATAAGTCCGCAGGCGTAATCGGATTCGGCATCCGGAACGAAATTGCTTTCCTGCTTTATAACGCCCATCACAAGAAATATATCAAGCTCATACTCATCGGCATATTTAATTATATACTCGCTGTATGCCACAGGATAAGTCGCGCGCTTTCCGACACTGTAGCCGCCGATTACCGCGGCAACCGCGAGAGCTGCCGCCAACAGCGCCAAAAAAAACTTAAATAATTTTGACAATAACCCGAACCTCGTTTACTCGTTATTTTTCACGGTATGGAATTGTTTAAACGGCAAGCCACCTTTGTTTAATCGGACAATTCGCGCTCAAGCGTCCTTAATCCCCTTAATTTGGTCGCACACGTCATACACCGCGCGTTCCAACTCCTCATATGTACCGTTGTTTTCAATTATATATTTCGCCCCCGCGCGGTATTCCTCGGAGGACATCTGCGAATCAATGCGCGAGCGCGCGTACTCCTCGCTTATGCCGTCGCGCTCGATTACGCGGCGCAGGCGAATATCGTAGTCCGCGTCAACCGTCACAATAAAGTCGCACAGCTCCTCAACGGGGCTTCCTATTATAACCGCCCCGTCAATCGCGGCGTATTCCGATTCGCAATTTCTAAGCTCGCCCATTATCGCGTATTTGATATAATGATGCGTTATACGGTTTAAAACCTTTAATTTTTCCTCATCGTTAAAGACTATCTCGCCGAGCTTTTTTCTGTTCAGCGTTCCGTCATCGCGCAAAATCTCCCCGCCGAACATATGAACAAGCTCGTCAAGGCATTGTGTGCCTTTTTTCACAACCACTCTTGACAAGCGGTCCGTGTCCACGACATATATCCCCCTGTTCAAAAGCAGTGATGAAACTGTGGATTTACCCGTACCGCTGCCGCCCGTCAAGCCGAAAATTTTCATAACCGTTCCTCCGTTCCTTTTAAAATGTCATATACGAAAACCCAACCCGCCGAAAAAGCGCGGAAGAGCTATATATTCTCAATCTGCCAATCTATCGGAGCCTTGCCCATATCCGAAAGCAGCTCG
>JAJPXA010000014.1:0-537 GCA_021205715.1 Bacillota bacterium | reverse complement strand
GTTATTATAGATTGCTTTTCTTTGGCGTTCGCGCCCCAAAGCAGAAAAATCACAGGATCCTCGCGGTCATTGAGCTTTTCGCACACGGCGCTCGTAAACTGCTCCCAACCCCTGCCTCGGTGGGAATTTGCCGCCCCCGCGCGCACGGTAAGTGCGGAATTTAACAAAAGCACGCCCTGCCTTGCCCATTTTTCAAGGTATCCGTTGTTAGGTATGTAGCATCCCAGCTCGTCTTTCAGCTCCTTATATATGTTCAAAAGCGACGGCGGTATCGCCACGCCGCGCTGAACCGAAAACGCCAAGCCGTGAGCCTGCGAAGGCTCGTGATACGGATCCTGACCGAAAATAACCACCTTAGTGTCCGCGTAAGACGTCCATTTAAGAGCGTTGAAAATATCGTACATATCGGATAAACCGTATGCGTCTTGTATTCCGCGGCAAGAAATCTGCGTAAATTTTTATAGTAATCCTTTTCAAACTCGGATTTTAAAATTTCATCCCAGTCGTTATCCAAATGAACCATTTCATCCTCCGCAC
>JAJPXA010000218.1 GCA_021205715.1 Bacillota bacterium | reverse complement strand
CGTCTACGACGCGGAAAGATTCGGAGTCGTAAACACCGGCAATCCCAAGCACGCGGATATCCTGCTGATAACCGGCGGAATAAACACGCAGAACAAAGCGGTTGTCGAGCAGCTGTACTCGCAGATGCCCAACCCCAAGGTTGTCTGCGCGGTCGGAATATGCGCCTGCAACGGCGGCGTATTCAAGGATTGCTACAATATTTTAGGCGGCGTCGACACCGTAATTCCGGTTGACATATACGTCCCCGGCTGCGCGGCAAGA
The DNA here is from genome assembly GCA_021205715.1 of Bacillota bacterium. Lineage (GTDB taxonomy): Bacteria > Bacillota > Clostridia > UBA1381 > UBA1381 > 12844. The sequence continues at coordinate 8,707 of JAJPXA010000218.1, read as the reverse complement.
CCCACCGCCATCATAGACGGCGTTGTTCAAGCGGTAGCCCTGCTCGAAGAAAAACGCAAGGCTCAGGAAAGCAAAGGAGGCGCAAAGAAATGAGAGAAAAATATGTGCTTGTCGATCTACCCGCCGATATGCTTTCGTTAAAAGCGTTGAAAGCGAAAAAGGCTCACGCAAGACTTGTGCAGATATGCGCGGTAAACACCGAAACGGGCTATGACCTGCTCTACTCGTTTGCCGACCAATATCATTTTGTAAACTATAAGGTCGCGCTCAGACGTGATGAAGAAATCGTAAGCATTTCCGACATATATCCCTCGGCATCGTTTTTTGAAAACGAAATGGCTGAGCTTTTCGGAGTAAACATCGATTACATTAATCTTGACTATGACCGTCATCTTTACACAATCGAGGAAGAAACGCCGTTCAGACCGGCAAAAAAGGAGGAGGAGCAAAATGGCTAACAGAACTATAGTACCGTTCGGCCCTCAGCACCCGGTGCTTCCCGAGCCGATACATCTCGATTTCGTTTTGGAGGATGAAAAGGTAATCGAGGCTGTCCCGAAAATCGGATACGTTCACCGCGGACTTGAAAAGCTCGTCGAGCAGCGCGATTTCAACGATTATTTGTATGTAATAGAGCGAACCTGCGGAATATGCTCGTTTATGCACGGTATGGGCTATGTCGAGGCAATGGAAACCATTTTCGACACGGAAATACCCGACAGAGCGAAATACCTGCGCACAATATGGGCGGAAATGTCGAGAATACATTCACATCTGCTGTGGCTCGGACTTTTGGCGGACGCGTTTGGATTTGAGGCGCTGTTTTATCAGTGCTGGAGAATGAGAGAAAAGGTTCTCGATATGTTCGAGGAGTCCACCGGCGGACGCGTTATTTTCTCCGTAAACAAAGTAGGCGGAGTTTTAAAGGATATGCCCGCGGAAATGCTCGCGAAATTCGTCAACAATTTCAACGAGATGGAAGCGGAGCTTCATAAAATGGCTGACGTCTTTTTAAGCGACTACACGGTTGAATCGCGTCTGCGCGGCGTGGGACTGCTCTCGCGCGACGACGCGGTAACCCTCGGCGCGGTAGGCCCCATGATGCGCGCGAGCGGCATAGAGCTTGACACAAGAAAGCTCGGCTACGCCGCGTATTCGGACATCAACTTCGATATTATAACCAGCAAGGACTGCGACTGCTACGCGCGCTGCGAGGTACGCATAAAAGAGCTGTTCCAGGCAATCGACATCATCCGCCAGGCGGTTTCAAAAATCCCCGGCGGTGAAATCGCGACACCCATAAAAGGCAACCCGAAGGGCGAAGCGTTTATGCGCGTCGAGCAGCCGCGCGGCGAGGCGGTTTACTACTGCCGCGCGAACGGAACCAAGTTCCTCGACCGCGCAAGAGTAAGAACGCCAACCTTCACGAACCTTATGCCGCTTATTCACATATTAAAGGGCGCTCAGTTCGCGGATGTACCGCTTCTGATACTGACGATTGACCCGTGTATCAGCTGCAACGAGAGATAAGGAGGATAATATGGCTATCATAATGAAATTTACAAGGTTTGCGATGAAAAACCTGTTTTCAAAGCCTGTCACGAAGAACTATCCCGCCGAGCCGAACGTGTTCACGGAGCGCACGCGCGGCAGTATCGCGATAGACATAGACAGCTGCCTTTTCTGCGGAATGTGTTCGCGCAAATGCCCGTCGGGCGCCATAACGGTTGACCGCGCGGCAAGAACGTGGAGCATAAACCGAATGGGCTGCGTGCAGTGTGAAAACTGCGTAAACACCTGCCCGAAGCACTGCCTGCACACCGAGGCGCAATACAGCGCTCCGGCTAACCATAAGGTTATCGACGTAATTCAGGGCCCGCCCGCACCGCCGAAGCCGGCGCCCGACCCCGAAAAGATAGCCGCGGCAAAAGCGGCGGCGGCAGCAAAAAAAGCTGCGGCGGCAGAATCCGCGAATGCGGCAGCGGCGGAATCCGCGAATGCGTAACTATGAAAACTGTAAAATATAAGATAACGGGACTTGTTCAGGGCATCGGCTTTCGACCGTATATAAAGCGTCTTGCCGACGAGCTTGGCGTAAACGGAACCGTAAAGAACTGCGGCGGCTACGTTGAAATCACAGCCTCCGCCGAAAGTGACATACTTGAAATCTTTGCGGCGCGTATAAACTACGCGCCGCTTTCTTTTATTGACCGAATAACCGAGGAGGATATAGAAGAAACCCTCCCGCGTGGCTTCGCCATTATTGAAAGCGCCACAGGCGAACCGATACAACCGGTAATTTCCCCCGACATCGCAACCTGCGGCAGATGCGTGTCGGAGCTTTTCGACCGCAACAACCGCCGTTACCGCCACCCGTTTATAAGCTGCACCGAATGCGGGCCGCGCTGCAGCGTAATACGCGCCGTACCGTATGACAGATGCAGCACATCAATGGAAAAATTTCCGCTCTGCCCCGACTGCGCGCGCGAATACCGCGACATATCCGACATCCGTGCCCACGCGCAAACAATCGCGTGTAACGACTGCGGGCCGCGGCTTTCATACACCGTCCAAGGCGACCCGATTGAGCAAGCGGTAAAAACGCTCAAAAGCGGCGGCATCGTCGCGGTCAAGGACATAGGCGGCTATCACTTCACCTGCCTCGCGGAGGACAACGCGGCGGCAGAAAAAATACGCGCGATAAAAAAACGCGAAAAAAAGCCGTTCGCGGTGATGTTCGCGGATATTGACGCGGTTTCGGAATACGCTGTACTAAGCGATGCCGAAAAGTCGCTGCTGCGCTCTCCCGCACGGCCGATAGTGCTTGTGAAAAAGAAAAAAGACCTGCCCCCCGCCGTCTGCGGCGAAAGCGCGTATATCGGCGCGATGCTCCCGTGCAATCCGGTTCAGCATATGCTCATCCGTGATACCGCCGCGCCGCTCGTTATGACAAGCGGCAATGTTTCGGGCGAGCCGATAATCATCGACGACGATGAAATGCGCCGTCTTCGCGAAAACTGCGAACTCAAAAACCGCGAACGCGGAGATTTCGAGATACTCTCCCACGACCGCGATATTCTAACCCCGCTCGACGACTCCGTCTGCCGCGTAATATGCGGCAAAATGCAAATCACGCGCCGCGCGCGCGGATACACGCCGCTCCCGATACGCGTGGACGCGAAGCGGGGCGCGCCCGTTTTGGCGCTCGGCGGCGACCTAAAGGCAAGCTTCTGCCTTGAAAAGGACGGCTGCGCCTATATGAGTCAATATTTCGGCGACCTCGAGGACTCGCGCACGTACCGCGCGTGGGCGGACAACATAGACCGCCTTAAAACGCTCGAAAAAATCGCGCCGCGGGAGATAATATCCGATATGCACCCCCTATACCTCAGCGCGCGGCACGCGAAAGCGGACAAAACGCTCCAACACCATTTCGCGCATATGGCGTCGGTTATGGCGGAGCATCGCCTGACGGGCGAAACGCTCGGCTTTATATTCGACGGAACGGGTTACGGCGCCGACGGATGCGTATGGGGCGGCGAGGCAATAATATGGGACGGCGCGTTTCGCCGCGCGGCGCATTTATCATACACCGAGCTTGTCGGCGGCGACGAATCCGCGCGCGACGCGGCGCGTCTGCTCGACTGCTACCTCATCTCCGCCGGACTCCCGCCGAGAACGGCGGACGGCGCGCTTATCAAAGCGGCGGTAAATAACCGTGTAAACACTGCGCGCTCTTCAAGTATGGGCAGACTCTTCGACGCTGTTTCCGCGCTGTTGGGCATATGCGCCGAAAACTCATACGAGGGCGAGTGCGCCGTGAAGCTCGAGCAAGCGGCGCAAAACTCCGCGGCATATCCGCTCGAGCTGAAATACGACGGCGGCATATGGGACACGGCTGCGCTGATACGAAGCATCAGCGCAGCGGCGGAAAACGGCGAGGACAAACACGCGCTCGCGCGCGGATTTCACGAGGCGGTAATAAGCGCCGTGTGCACCTATGCCGAAAATCAGCCGATAAGGCAAATCGTACTCTCGGGCGGCGTTTTCGCAAACGGAATTTTAACCGAGGGAATATACAACCGCCTCACGGCGCGCGGCTTTAACGTCTACATCAACGAGCAAGTCCCGCCCAACGACGGCGGCATAGCCCTGGGTCAGGCGTGGTACGCCGCGAACGCTTAAAAATAAAACGGCGGCGCCCGAAAAATCGGACTGCCGCCGCCTTTTTTATCTAATTGCTTTGCGCCTGTTACGCGGCAAAAACAAGTACCGCTTTAGGAGGATAATCAGGCGGTTTTAAGCGTATATCAAACAGTTCCCTTCACGGTAAGAACCGCGCTTCCGGGAGTAATAATCCACTGATTGGTACTCTCATCCTGCGTAAACGTCGCCGCGGGAACCGTAATAACCCCGGGAACCGTGGCGAACGCGCCGGTTGTTTCCGAATAGGTGTAGCCGTCCGGCTCCGTTAAAGCGGTTCCGTCAAGCAGCACCGCAATATCGCTCAATATCGGCGAGAACATGTCGGTAACGGTAACATTGTCCTCGGTACCCGCCGCCGTGTTTCCGAAATTCTGAATGGTGAAGGTATAGGTTATTTCCCCGTTCTCCGAAACGCTCAACGGGCAAAGCGATTTTGTAATCGTAAGATTTGCCGTTTCGCTCACGGTGATTTCCGAAGAAACGGTTATCGGACTTGTAATTGAGTCGGAGGTAATAACCGCCGTGTTTGTTATCGAGCTTCCGACCGTAAGCGGCGCGTACTCGTTTACCGCGGCGGCGTAATATACCGTGACGCTTCCGAGCGCGGGAACGGTTATGCCGCTTATCACAAGTGAGTCATCCGCCGTCACCGTAGGCGTCTGAACGACCGAGCCGTTTGTCAAAACAAGCGCCGAGCCGTCAACATAGGTCAGCGGGCGGTAGGTTTGCCCGCCGATTTCATAGGCGCCGAGGTCGTCGGTAATCGTTACCGCCGTCAAATCGCTCGCGCCCGTGTTGGTCAAAGTAACAATATACGCCGCCTCGCTGTTTGCCGTGTAGGTTGATTTGATTGCTGTTTTTGTTGCCGAGAGAACCGTAACAAGTTCTCCCGTAACCACATTTGAATTTATAACATTATCACCGTAGGATAATGTCGCTTGGTTTTGAAAGGTTGCCATATAGGGAGAGCCTCCTTTAAATTTTTAGGATATCCTATATTTTAATATATGTGACCGCCATTTTTTTGTTACGGCTTAAAAAAAATAAATCCGCGCGCAAAAAAGCGGGGAGGTACCGACCTCCCCGCCGCGAATTTACGAAATTCCGGCATCTGCGGTTCTCGACGTTTTACGTCATTTTAGCGTTTCGCGCCAAATGCCCGCTTTAATTAAAAATTAATCTGCGAATACGCCTTCAATATGCCGCTTGCGATGCCCTGCGCGAGCTTCTGCTGATACTCGTCGGTGCACATCTTCGCAATCTCCTCATCATTGCTTATAAATCCGCACTCTACCAAGGACGCGGGCATATTGCACCGCCTTGTCACCGCGTGGTTCGCGGTTTTAACGCCTCGGTTCACCGCTCCCGTTTCGCCGAGCATACCCTCAAGCAAATACTCCGCAAGCTCCGCGCTCGACACGCCGTAGGAATCGCCGTTGTTCTCGGTCGAATAATAGGTTTCTATACCGCTTGCCGAAGTCGCCTCGGCGCTGTTTATATGTATGCTTACAAACAATGCCGCGTTTTCATTATTTGCCTGCGTCGGTCTTTCGACGAGCGAGGGCAAAGTATCGCCGGTTCGCGTCATAGTCACCGTAACGCCGTTGCTCTCAAGTATTTCCTTTACCTTGTATGTAATCGAAAGGGTCAAATCCTTTTCCAAAATCGTTTCGCCGTTAAGCGTTCCGACCGCGCCGCTGTCCGTGCCGCCGTGACCGGCATCAAGTATAACGTGCGGACTTATTACAGACGCGTCCGCAGCCACGGTTTCAGCAGCCGCAGTTTCCTGCGAAACGGACGTGTCATCCGTCACAGTATCCGCCGAAACGGACGTGTCATCCGCGTAAGACGCGTAATTCGTCTTTACCGTAACGCATACGCGGTTATCGGACACCGTGTCGACGGTGTAGCTCTCCACATACTCGCTGTCCACAACAATTCTCACTCTTGAGCCGTTGTCGCCCAACCGTATCGTGGTTATACCGTACTTGTTCACGTTAATCGTATCCGTGCCGCACGCGAGCGCCGCACTGTTTAAATCTATCACCAGCCGTCCCGGGTCGCTCATCTCAAAATCCGCTATATGCTCCACCGCCGCGCTCGTGTCAATATCTATCGCTATCTCGTTTTCGCCGATGTCGCGGTATTCCACGCCCGTAACATCCGTTTTCTCAACCTCGACTACGGTATAATAATCCTTATCGGACGCCACCAATATCGCGCCGTTCTCCGCGTCAAAATCGACCGGCATACCGATGCTCTCGCTTATAAAGCGCACCGGAACCATCGTTTTTGTTTCTCCGCCGAGCTTTGATATAAGCTTCGGCACGACATTATCCGGTATCAGCGTCTTTTGACCGTTGATATAGGCGACATTGTTGTTGATAAACATAACTATCGTCGTGTCCTCGTTGTAAATCGTGACCGACTGATCCTCGCCGTCGTATTCGACGGTCGCGCCGACTTCCTCAAAAATCTCGCGCACCGGAACCAACGCGCGGTCATTAAAGATTATCGGCGAGAGCGGCGGGTCTATTTCCTTGTTGTTCACAATAAGCGAATACACCTCGCCGTTGTACTCGTGTACTCCTCCGTCATATTCGAGAAGCATCGTTTCCGCCGAAGCGGCGGTCGCGCCCAAAAGCATAAAAACAGCAGTTAAAGCCATAATAAGAAATAATTTTTTCATTCGGTATTTACCTTCCTTTCCGCTGAATTTTCAATCCTTATTTTCCGGTCTGTTCCGAAAACGGAATGCCGAAATGCTCGTATGCCGGCTTTGTCGCCATACGTCCGCGCGGGGTGCGCGTTATAAATCCGAGCTGCAATAAATACGGCTCGTAAACATCCTCTATAGTGTTCGATTCCTCGCCTATCGTCGCCGCTAAAGTGTCGAGTCCGACAGGCCCGCCGCCGAAATTCTCAATCATCGTAAGCATCATTTTCGTGTCGATGTTGTCAAGTCCCAGCTCGTCAACCTCCATACTCTTAAGCGCCGCCTGAGCGACCTCGACGGTTATTTTGCCGTCGTATTTAACCTGCGCGAAATCGCGGACGCGCTTTAAAAATCGGTTCGCTATTCGCGGCGTTCCGCGCGAGCGCGACGCGATTTCCGCCGCCCCCTCCGCGTCAATTTCGACATCCAAAAGCGATGCCGAGCGCGTTACAATGCGCTCCAAATCCTCAACCGAATACAAATCCAGACGGCTTATAACGCCGAATCTGTCCCTCAGCGGCGCGGACAAAAGTCCGGCTCTCGTTGTCGCGCCTATAAGCGTGAACTTCGGCAAATCAATGCGTATCGACTTCGCAGCAGGACCTTTGCCGATAATAATATCGAGCGCGTAATCCTCCATCGCGGGATAAAGCACCTCCTCGACGCTCCTCGCCATCCTGTGAATCTCATCGATAAACAAAATATCGTGCTCATTCAAATTGGTGAGTATCGCCGCCAAATCCCCCGCCTTTTCTATCGCGGGGCCGGAGGTTATCCTGATATTAACGCCCATTTCGTTCGAGATAATGGAGGCAAGCGTTGTCTTGCCCAGTCCCGGAGGCCCGTACAAAAGCACGTGGTCGAGCGCCTCGTGTCTTTCCAAAGCCGCCTTTATATAAACCTCAAGATTATCCTTAACCTTATCCTGACCGATATATTCCTCAAGCGTTCTCGGTCTTAAACCCGCCTCTATTTCAACGTCCTCGTCTATGAAGCCGCTTGTTACAAATCTTTCATCCTCATCAAACAACCGTGTCACCTACTTTAAAACAAGTTTGCAAGAGCCTTCTTTATAATTTCCTCAACCGCGAGCGAGGAATCTATGCCCTTGACCGCCGCCTTCGCGTCGTTTAGGCTGTAGCCCAAAGCGACAAGCGCGCCCACCGCCTCTTCAATGCCTGAGCCGGAGCCGCTCTCATACGCGGTATCCGCGGGTATATCAAGCTCATCGGCGTTTATCTTGTCCTTAAGCTCCAATATAATCCTCTGCGCCGCCTTCGCGCCCACGCCCTGCGCCTTTGTAAGCGCTTTTTGGTCGTTCGTCACGATTGCCGCCGCGACCTCGGCGGGCTTTAAGACCGACAATACCGCAAGCGCCGCCTTGGGACCCACGCCCGAAACGCTTATGAGCATCATATACATAGCCTTTTCCTCTTTCGTTGCAAAGCCGTAAAGCTCCATCGCGTCCTCGCGCACGCTTAAATACGTGTACATCGTGGCAAGCGTCCCGCTCTCGCCTATCTCGGCAAGACTTGTAAGCGTTGTTTTTATATAATACGCGACACCGTTCGCGTCTATCGCGACCGCGCCGGTATCCTTGTGAACGATTTTTCCGCTGATATAATAATACATATAAATTCCCTTTTCATTTGCTTTCAGGTACTATAATACAATAATATTACAATTATGTCAACTATGAAATTGTTACAAAATTGTTAAAAATACAGTGATTTTTTAACCTCTTTGTAATTTTTGCTGGTTGTTTTATACAATTTCACATAATAT
>JAJPXA010000109.1 GCA_021205715.1 Bacillota bacterium | reverse complement strand
CGCCTATACAGCAGATTGGACAAATTTCGTCGCCCGAGCCGAGATTGCTCGTGGTTCAGCCGTATGATATGAGCATATTGGCGGATATAGAAAAGGCTATCGCGGCATCGGATTTGGGTTTATCGCCGCAGAATGACGGCAAGGTTATAAGATTGTCTTTCCCGCCGCTTACGGAGGAAAGACGTAAGGAGCTTGTTAAGACTGTTAAGAAGTATACCGAGGAGGCAAAGGTGCAGGTCAGAAACGTGCGCCGCGACGCTTTGGACGATTTCAAAAAGCAGAAGAAAAACGGCGATATGACCGAGGACGATGTTAAAGAGGCGGAAAAGGATATTCAGAAGCTGACAGACAAGTTTGTCAAGGAAATTGACGATATAAGCGCCGCAAAGGAAAAGGAAATAACGGAAGTTTGATAAGGAGCGGTGCCTCCGTTAAGGGCGAGTTTATCTTGCCCTTATTAAATTTTTGTTTATGGGAGTGTTATGCGAGGCGTTGCCCCATTTGATTTCGCTTTGCGAAATCAAGGATCCGCAAGGAGCAGCGCCCCATTTGATTTCGCGAAGCGAAATTAAACCCCCGCGTGACAAAACTTCGTTTTGTCGTGTTTGGTAATATTGTAAACATAGTGGCAATATTGTTGCCTCTAAGCTGGATGGATGGCTTTGGGCGGACGATGAATTAACAAACCCACTCACGCAAGCTAAAGGAGAGAATATATAAAAACGGATGTTTTTATATATTCCGACTGCCGCGTCGGGTATGATTGCTTGCGGCTTTAAAAAACGCTGTTGTCTGTAAGATATGCTAATCTTTTCGCCAGTATCTCCAAGACCCTGAGGCTTTTCGTTTACAAGAGCCTATCACCAAGAACATTGACATACATCTCACAACAAGGGGTTTCCAAAGGGCACAGCCCTTTGGTGCTTTTGCTTCTTTTCAGAAAAAGAAGTCTTTTAAATCTTTTTCAAGAAAAAGAATGTTATGTGGATGTACAATGTTCATAAATGTTAATTAGTACTTTAAACAAAAATTTAACTTTTTAGTCGGGACGGAGATGATTAGGAGAGGTTATGTTTTTTAAGAAGAAAGTAAACGATGAGATAGATTATGACAATCTGCCGCGGCATATCGGGATTATTATGGACGGCAACGGCAGGTGGGCGAAAAAGCGCGGTTTGCCGCGTAACGCGGGGCATAAGGCGGGTTCGGACGCGATAAAAAAGATTGTGCGCGCCGCGAACGCTATGGGCGTGGAATATATGACGGCTTACGCGTTTTCAACCGAGAATTGGAAGCGCCCGAAAGAGGAAGTCGACGCGCTTATGGATTTGCTTTTGACGTATTTGAAGGACGCGGAGCGGCTTATGCACGAGGACAATATGCGCCTTAGAATGATAGGCTCGCCGAAGGAGCTATCGCCCGAAATTCAAGAGCAGATTATAAAGGTGGAGGAATTAACCAAAAATAACGACGGAATTTTGTGGAATATTGCCATAAATTACGGCGGGCGCGAGGAAATTGCAAATTCTGCAAAGCGCATTGCCGAGGACGTGCAAAACGGGATTATAAATCCCGAGGATATAACCGCCGACACGGTTGAAAAGCATTTGTATACGGCGGGTCAGCCGGATGTTGATTTGCTGATACGCACAAGCGGCGAGATGCGGCTGTCGAATTTTATGCTTTGGCAGGTCAGCTACGCGGAGTTTTGGTACACCGATAAGCTGTGGCCCGATTTCACCGAGGACGACTTGAAACGGGCGATAATTGATTTTCAAAACAGAGGAAGAAGATTCGGAGGGGTTTGATAATGAAAACGAGAATTATTACGGCGGTTGCCGCGTTGGCGGTCTTTGCCGGCGTGCTGCTTTTGCCGGATATAGTGTTTACGATAGCGCTTGCGGCGGTTATACTTATGATGCTGTATGAGTGTTACAGCGCGACAAAGGCGGACGCCGCGATGAAAGCGGTCGGATTTGTTTCGGCGGCGCTTTTGATGGCGGCAATGTATTTCGCGGGTGTTTACACAGCGGTGTCGTTTGTCGTTCCCGCCGTGGTGGTTACGATTTTGCTCCATATGCTTCTTGTTATAAAAAAGCACGGCAAGCGTAATTATACCGAGATACTCTCAAACGGCTTTTTGACGCTTTACATTGTGTTCGCCGCGGGGTGCATTTGGCTTACGAAAGAGGCGTGGGGCACTCCGACGATGCTTTTGATTTTCATTTGCGCATGGTCGTGCGATACGTTTGCGTATTTTTCGGGCAAGGCGTTCGGACGGCATAAGCTGATACCCGGCGTCAGCCCGAACAAGACCGTTGAGGGCGCGGCAGGCGGAGTGGTCGGCTCGGCGGTTATATGCTTCTTGTATTTGCTTATCGCGAACAAGGCGAATATTTCCGCGGCGGACGGAATGACGTATTTGGGATTGATTATAGGTGTTATAGGCGGCATTTTGTCACAGTTTGGCGACCTGGCGGCATCGGCGATAAAGCGCGATACCGGCATTAAGGATTTCGGTTGGATATTCCCCGGTCACGGCGGATTTATGGACCGCTTTGACAGTGTTATTTTTATCGCGCCTATAGTTTACGGCATACTTTATGCCGCCGCTTCGGTGTATGCGGGAATTGCATAAGGAGAATTGTATGGAAAAAAATATATCGATTTTAGGCTCTACCGGCTCTATCGGGACGCAGACGTTGGAGGTCGCGCGGATGTATCCGAATATACGTCCGCTGGCGCTTACGGCAAATTCCAATGTTGACCTGCTTGAAAAACAGGCGCGGGAGTTTCGTCCGCGGCTTGTGTGTATGGCGGACGAGGACAGGGCGCGGGATTTAAAGGCGCGTCTTGCCGATACAGATATAGAGGTTGACGGCGGCGAGGAGAGCGTTATCCGCGCGGCGGCGATTGACGGCGCGGACACCGTCGTTACGGCGGTGGTGGGTATCGCGGGACTCGCGCCGACGATAGAGGCGATAAAGGCGGGGAAGAATATCGCGCTCGCGAATAAGGAAACGCTTGTCACGGGCGGTCATATCGTGACGCGTCTTGCGCGGGAGAATAACGTTAAGCTCTTGCCCGTTGACAGTGAGCACAGCGCGATTTTTCAGTCTATGCAGGGGTTTCGCCGTTCGCAGATAAAGCGGATTTTACTGACCGCGTCGGGCGGCCCGTTTTTCGGGAAGAGCCGCGCCGAGCTTGAGGGTGTTACGCCCGCGGACGCGCTGAAGCACCCCAATTGGAATATGGGCGCGAAGGTCACGATTGACTCGTCGACGCTTGTGAACAAGGGACTTGAGGTGATTGAGGCAAAGTGGCTTTTTGATGTGGATATTGACCAAATTAAGGTTTTAATTCACCGTCAGAGTATTATTCATTCGATGGTGGAATATAATGATAACGGCGTAATCGCGCAGCTCGGCGCGCCGGATATGAAGCTGCCGATACAGTACGCGCTGACCTATCCCGATAGGCTTGTGATGGCGGGTAACGAGTTGGATTTTACGAAATACGGCAGTTTGACCTTTGACGAGCCGGACACGGATGTGTTTTACGCGTTGGAGCTTGCGAGGCGCGCGGGTAAAACCGGCGGCACCGCGCCCGCGGTATTTAACGGCGCGGATGAGGCGGCGGTGGAGTTGTTCCTGAAAGGGAAGCTCACGTATCTCGGCATAAGCGAGGCGATAGCGGCGGCTATGGACGGCATTAAAGCTGTCGGAGAGCCGAGCATCGATGAGATTTTTGACGCCGACAGGGCGGCTAAGGAATTTGTATATAAGCGGGTGATGTAAATTTGTTGACGGCGGTTGTAACGATTGTAATGTTTCTGGTGATGGTTTCATTACACGAATTCGGTCATTATATAGTGGGAAAGCTGCTGAATTTCAAAATTTTGGAGTATTCTATCGGTTTCGGACCTAAGATTTTTTCTAAAACCAAGGGCGAAACGGCGTATTCGCTCAGGTGCATACCTTTGGGCGGATATTGCAAGTTCGAGGGCGAGGAGGAGGAATCCGGCGACCCGAGAGCGTTCGCCAATCAGAAGGTGTGGAAGCGTATGCTTGTTATTGTCGCCGGAGGATTTTCGAATATCGTATTGGGATTCGTTATATTTTTGATACTTGTGCCGCTGACCTCGCCGTTTGCGACAAATGTCGTTGACACGGTTGTCGAGAACAGCTATGTCGCGGATGAGGGACTTCAATCGGGCGATGAGATTATAAAAATTGACGGGAAGAGAGTGTCGTTTTATAACGATATTTCACTTGCCGCGTCGATGTTCGACAAGGACACCGAAACGACGATAGTCGTTAAGCGCGGCGGTGAAAAGCGGACGCTTACCTTTAAGCCGACCGAGGATGTTACGACGTATATTTACACAGAGGACGGAATCGAGGTCGAGCAGTCGATTAACGGCATTGCGTCGGAAACGCTGTTTTACGCCTACGGCGATGAGGCGGTTTATGACGAGAGCAAGGTCGGCACAACCGAAACGACAACGAGGTATATAATCGGTTTCAGACCGACAAGCGAGGATGTTACGATATTTAACGTGTGGGGCGAGGCGTATCATCAGACGAAATTTGTGGTAAAGCTTGTCTATCAGTCGCTGTGGCAGATGATTACCGGCAAGGTCGGACTCGATCAGATGTCGGGGCCTGTGGGAATTGTGCAGCAGGTGAGTGAATCGGTTCATTCGGGAAGTCAAAGCTATTTGTATGTGTTGAATTTGGCGGCGCTTCTTACGATTAACCTCGGCTTGTTTAATTTACTGCCGATACCCGCGCTCGACGGCGGAAAATTCTTCTTTATGCTCGTTGAGCTTATAAGGCGCAAGCCCGTGCCGCCGGAAAAAGAGGCGGTTGTGCATTTGATAGGTATGGCGCTTCTTGTCATATTTGTGATATTTGTTTCGATGAGCGATATAAGCAAGCTGATAAACGGATAGGGTGGTTGTTATGAGAAAACGAAAGAGAATTGTGGATATCGGCGGTGTAAAAATCGGCGGCGATAATCCCGTTGCGATACAGTCGATGTGTAATACCGACACGCGCGACGTTAAGGCAACGGTGGGGCAGATAATCGAGCTTGAGAGAGCGGGATGCGAGATTATCCGCGTCGCGGTTCCCGATATGGAGGCGGCGCATGCCGTCGCGGATATAAAGCGGCAAATTCATATACCGCTTGTCGTCGATATTCATTTTGATTACCGGCTCGCGCTTGAATGTATAAAAAACGGCGCGGATAAGGTGCGTATAAATCCGGGAAATATCGGCGGGCGCGACCGCGTAAAGCAGGTTGTCGAAGCGGCAAAGGAGCGGCAAATTCCGATACGCATAGGCGTGAACGGCGGTTCGCTCGAAAAGCCGCTTCTTGAAAAATACGGCGGCGTTACCGCCGACGCGCTTGTTGAAAGCGCGATGGGGCATATCGCGATTTTGGACGAGCTTAATTTTTCCGATATTGTGGTGTCAATAAAGGTTTCGGATGTTCCGACGATGCTCGAGGCGTATCGGAAATTTAACGAAATTTCCGATATTCCGCTGCATATCGGAGTTACGGAAGCGGGAACTTTGAGGAGCGGAACCATAAAATCAGCCGTGGGAATAGGCGCGCTCCTTGCCGAGGGGATAGGCGACACTATGCGCGTGTCGCTTACGGCGAACCCTGTCGAGGAGGTATACGCAGCGTACAGCATCGCGCGTGTTTTGGGACTTCGCAAAGCGGGCGCGTCGCTTGTGTCGTGTCCGACCTGCGGACGGACGCAGATTGATTTGATTAAAATAGCGGGCGAGGTCGAAAAGCGCATATCGAATATCGACAAGCCTATAACCGTTGCGGTTATGGGCTGCGCGGTAAACGGCCCCGGCGAGGCGCGCGAGGCGGATATAGGCATTGCCGGCGGCAAGGGCGAGGGACTTATTTTCAGGCACGGCGAGATTTTGCGGAAGGTCAAAGAGGATGAAATAGTTAATGAGCTTATGAAAGAAATCGATAAGCTTTAATATAAAATTTGCTAATGAAAGGATGAAGGATTATGAGGTGTACAAATTGCGGAAACGAATTGGAGGACGGCGCTCTGTTTTGCGACGCTTGCGGGGCGAAGGTTGAACCGAGTGCTTCGACTGAGCCGGATGCCGCGGCGCCTGAGGTGCAAAATGCGGCGGTTGAGCCGGAGAGCGCGGGATTTTGCCCGAATTGCGGCAAGCCGCTTGAGGCGGGCGCGGATTTTTGCGGCGAGTGCGGCACGGTTATAAACGCGGCGCGCGCGGTGAGTTATAACGCGGGATATAACGCGAATTACGGCGTTCAGCCTCAAAAGAAGAAAAGCGGCTCAACGGCGATTGTCGCGGTCGCGATTATTGTGGCGGTTTTAGCCGTGGGCGCATTGGCGGGAGTGCTCGCGTATCATTATTATTTCAGCGATTCGGATGTTGAAACAAGCGAGAGCGACACGTCGAAGAAGTCCAAGGATGACGATGATAAGGATGATGACGACAAGGATGAGAAGAGCAAGTCGACGGCGAAGCCTACAAAAACGCCTTCGGCAACCTCGACTCCGAAAGCCGCGACACCCTCGCCTACGGCGACGGCGTCAAGTATGTATTTGTTCGATACGGACAAGGAGTATCTTACAAACGAGTATCTTGACACAAAAACTCAGGAAGAGGTTCGCTTGATTTTGAACGAGATGTACGCTCGGCACGGTTACATATTCCAGTTGGAGGAGTATCAAAAATATTTCGGCGAAAAGTCGTGGTATGTTCCGAGATATGAGTCTGCGGATGTCGCGGAAAGCTACTTTAACGAGTATGAGAAGGAAAACAAAAAAATTATTGTGAGCTATGAAACATCAAAGGGTTGGAGATAATATCGGCTCGGAATTAGGCAATAAAAAATGCGGCGGAAAATTTTCCGCCGCATTTTTGGTATTTATTCGGTTTTTATTCGGAAAGAACCGTGCCGTCGGCGAGGGTGATTGTGTATCCGTTATAATCAATCGTGCCGTTGTTTGTAAGGCTCGTTATCACGCAGTCGCCGGTAAGAGTCCAGGTGCTGTCGGAGTCTATTGTTACGACCGCGTTGTCGTCAACGGCTGTGCCGCCCTCCTCGTTGTCGATTATGTTGATTGTGCCGGTAAATGCCGTGCCGTTTGTAAGCGATATGTCAAGGGTTGAGATTGTGTCCACAACGATGTCGCCCTCGAGCGTTTGAGCGTCAAGCGTTACCTCCGCCTGCGCGCCGTTTGCGCCCGCCGTGCCCCAGCCGCGCGACGCGCTGTTGCCGGTTATCGTCATAAGATTGCCGCTTGTTTCGTTGTTCACTATTTCAACGCCGGATAATGTGATTATCGAGTGCGTGTTCGTTACATAGAACACATCGCCGTTATTGCTTGTAAGCGTGCCGCCGGTCATTGTGAAATACGATGTTCCGACCTCCGCGTCGCCCGACATCGACTGATAAATCATTACGCTGTGAACGTTTTCGTCGGAGCTTGTGCCCTCGGTGTCGCTCATATTGCCGTAAACGTCGCAGTCGGTGAGGGTAATCGAGTTCTCTCCCTCAATTACGAGAGCTTCGGAATTGTTCGCGGTGAGCGTCGCGTTTGATGCGGTTATATCAGCCGTTGAATATATGGCGGGGGAGTTATAGCCGTTCGACACATATGTGCCGCCGTCGACAACCACCGTGCCGCCGCCGCGGTCGGAGCGTATCGCCGCCGACGATGAGCCGCTTGTGTCAACCGTCAGGTTGCTCGCGTAGGTCGTGCCGCCGCCGGTGGTTTGGATGCCGCCGGAATTGTCGGCTGTGGTGGTGATGGTTGAGTCGGAAATCGTTACGACAGTGCCGTCACCGTAGCTGAACACGCCGTTGCCGTTCTGCGCCGATGATGTTATTTCTGCGTCGGTTATCGTGACGTTCGCACCGTTGGTTGCCAAGAGCGCCGCGTTCATTCCGTAGAAGTCGCCGTCCTCGGTGTTCGACGAGGCGCCCGCTGTTTTGCTTACGGTTATTCCGTCAAGCGTTACCGCGGCGCCGTCTACGCGCAGGGCGTTTTCGTCATCGCCTGTTGATGAGTATGTCGTGTCGGTGTAGGTGCCGTCCTCGGTTATGGTGGTCGCTGCAGTGCCCTGCGTTACCTCGCCGCTGCCGCCAAAGCTCATACCGCCGCCTCCGCCGGTTGTGCCGCCCTCACCGTGGGCGCCGTCGGGAGCTTCGCCCATAGCGCTGTCGGAAATCAATCCCGCCGTCTGCAATGCGCTTATTAGGATTTTCGCGGTTTCAGCGCGGGTTAATGATGCGAGCGGTCTTAACTCGCCGTCACTGCCTTCTATGAGTCCCGCGCCGACAAGATATTGCACCGCGGTTAAGGCGTAGTCGGAAACATCGCCGCCGTCGGTGAACTCCGTAAGGTCGGACGCCGCGCTTTGGTCGATGCCTTTATAGCTCATAAATCTGTAGATGATTACCATCATCTGCTCGCGGGTGAGGCTGGTGTTCGCGTCGAAATCCCATCCGTTGTCGTCAAGGACTATGCCGCAGCTTTCCGCCCACGATACAGCCTCATCATACCAATTGCCGTCGTATTCGCTTGACGTTTCGTTGCCGTCGGCACGGTAGAGCATTGTTATAAGCTCTGCCGAGGTGAGCGTGTTCTCGGGTGCAAATTCCGTATCGGACATACCGGACACGAGTCCGAGTCTGTAAGCTTGGGAAACCACGTCATAGTACCAAGCGTCGCTTGCGACGTCCTCAAACGGCATACCGCCGTCCATATCGCCGGGCATCTCGCCCATACCGTCGGGCATCTCGCCCATATCGCCGGGCATCTCGCTCATACCATCGGGCATTTCACCCATTTCGCCGCTCATTTCCGTTCCGTTTTCGGGGATTTCGGGCGGCTCGTCATCGGCGAGCGCCGCCGAAAATGATGATGTAATCATTCCCGCCGCCACAAGGCAGGTTATTATTTTTTTCTCTAACATAGATATTACCTCCATTCACTTCGTTCATTCCGGTCGCGATTTGCTTTGCAAATCTAAAACCACCATTCACTTCGTTCATTCCGGTCGCGATTTGCTTTGCAAATCTAAAACCACCATTCACTTCGTTCATTCCGGTCGCGATTTGCTTTGCAAATCTAAAACCACCATTCACTTCGTTCATTCCGGTCGCGATTTGCTTTGCAAATCTAAAACCACCAT
>JAJPXA010000005.1 GCA_021205715.1 Bacillota bacterium | reverse complement strand
ACGAGTATATCGACTACGCGCTTGAAAACGGTTTAATGACCGGCACATCAAGCGAGGATTTTGAGCCGAATACAGCGACAACAAGAGGTATGATTGTAACCATATTGTACCGTTTGGAGGGTGAGCCGATCGCAAATAGCGAATCCGAATTTACGGACGTAGTAAGCGGTGCATGGTACGCCGACGCTGTAGCGTGGGCAGCCGAAAACGGCATAGTAAGAGGCTACGATAACGGCAAATTTGGCGCGGACGATACCATAACCCGAGAGCAAACTGCGGCGATCCTGTACCGCTATGCGGGCTACAAGGGTTATGACACAAGCGCGTCAGGCGACATCACAGCCTACACCGACGCAGCCGATGTAAGCGGCTACGCCGTAACCGCGATGCAATGGGCAGTAGGCACCGGCTTAATCACCGGCAAGGATAACAACACCTTATCCCCGCAGTCCGGCGCGACAAGAGCCGAAACCGCCGCAATGCTGGCACGGTTTATCGCAGCGGAATAATAAAATAATATCATAAACAAAAACAGCCGAGGCAAAACGCCTCGGCTGTTTGAATATTCGGATATTTAATGCGCCGCCTCTGACAGCAGCTTCCGCGCTCTGTTAAAATATACATTGTTTAAACTGCATAGACCTATACTCTCAGAGCCGGTAATCCGCGAATATTTTGCCTTAACCTTAAAAATCAAAGCTCCATTACTCCATTCAATTTATAATCATCGACACTGCGCCGATAATCGCCAAATGCGCAGGGTAGAACCAATAGAAGAAATATTTCATATTTCGTTTTCCGCGCTCACCGTTGTATGCCGCGAGCAGGGGGAGGGAGAGCAGGCTTATATATTGATTCCCTCCCCATTGCCACGACAACAAAAGCAGACCTATTGTGAATCCTATCAAAGGAATCTGTTTATTCCGACTTGAATATCCGTCGAATATTTCCGCGAATACCGGAAGAAGCACACCGCAAATTCCATAGTCAATGTACACAAGCGAACAGACGACTGCCGCACCGCAAATACAGCCTACGGCGACAGCCGCGCCCAATATTCGATTGCCGCCGCAAATTTGCGATTTAAAAAATTGTATGCCGTAGATTACGCATATTGAAAGCGACATTGTTATCAATATATTTCCGAATATCTCGTCCGCATAGACGTAATATCCCGCCATACAAAGGAGCCCGAGCAGAAAAATCCGCGCGAGATATTTCAGTTTACTGCGCGTGTGCTTGCACCCCTCATATATAAAGAACGCGAAAATCGGGAGGGAAAGCCTCCCGATTATTCGCAAAATATCAAGCTCGGGGAGCAACTCAACGCCAACGTGATCCGCCGCCATAAAAACAGCGGCAATGACCTTTAATTGATTTTGAGTAAAGCCGTTAAAACGCTCCCGAATTGCTTTTATCATTACCATAATTACGATACTTGCTCAAACTGACTGTTGTACAGCTCTGCGTAAAATCCGTTTTTCTTTAACAGCTCCTCGTGGTTTCCTTGCTCGACAATATCGCCGTCGCGCATTACAAGAATGAGGTCGGCATTCTTTATTGTCGACAGACGATGCGCAATTACGAAGCTTGTGCGTCCGCTCATCAGAGTGTCCATTGCCTGCTGAGTTAGCATTTCGGTGTTCGTATCAACGCTTGAGGTCGCCTCGTCCAATATCAGCATGGGACTGTTTTGTATCATCGCGCGCGCAATTGTCATAAGCTGCTTTTGACCGGCGGATATGGCGGTGTTATCGCTTAAAACAGTGTCATAGCCGTGCGGCAGCGCGCGTATAAAATTATCAATTCCGCACGCCTTGCACGCTTCAATCATTCGCTCCTCCGAAACATTTTCGGTATTGTAAAGCAGATTTTCTCTGACTGTTCCCTCAAACAACCAAGTGTCCTGCAATACCATTCCGAATTGACTGTGTACGTTGCTGCGGGGTATATCCTCGGTCGGAACACCGTCGATTAAAATCTGTCCGCCTGTCGGCTCAAAAAAGCGCATTAAGAGATTTACCATAGTTGTCTTGCCCGCGCCGGTGGGGCCTACAATCGCCGCTTTTTGTCCCGGTTTTACCTTTACGCTGAAATTGTGGATAATCTCCTTTTCGGGCGCGCTTGGGTACGCGAATTTTACATTTCTGAACTCCACCTCGCCGCGCGTATTTTTAACGCGCTTAGTTTTTGCGGATTCGTTTTCCATTTCCTCCTCCGACAGAAATTCAAACACGCGCTCCGATGCCGCCGCGCAGGACTGCACCTGCGTCATTGCCTGCGAAATCTGCCTAAGCGGCGACTCAAACAGGCGGGTGTAAATCAAGAATGCCGTGATTACGCCGAACGTAATCTGTCCGTTTAGTATAAGCGCCGCGCCGACAACGCACACCGCGACATAGCCGAGATTGCCGATAAACGCCATAAGCGGCTGCATAAGTCCCGACAGAAACTGCGAGCGGAAGTTCGCGTTTTTAACCGCGTGATTCATACCGGAAAATTTGCCCTTTACCTCGTCCTCCGCGTTCAAAATACGGATAACGTCGTGACCTGTGTACATTTCCTCAATGTAACCGTTCAGCTCGCCGAGGCTTTCCTGTCTTGCCTTAAAATATTTCTGCGAGCGGCTCATGATAAGCACCATAAGAACAAGTCCGATAAGCGTCGCGGCAACCGTTGTCGTGCCCATAATCCAGTTTGTGCAGTACATCATAATCAGACAGCCGACAAACTGCGCCGCCGCTGTTACGAGGTTAGAAACGCTGTTTGCCATAGCCTGACCTATCATATCGACATCGTTTGTCATTCTTGACAGGACATCACCCGCGGCGTTGCCGGAAAAGTATTTAAGCGGCAGTCGGTTTATTTTCGTGTAAATATCGGCGCGAAGCCGTTTTGCGGTTCTCTGCGTCACGGTCTGCATAATGTAGTGCTGAACGAAATTGCACAGCGCGCTTGCAAGGTAAATACAGACGAGCAATGCCGCAACACCCAAAATTCCGCTCATATCTATTCCGTCATTCCCGTGCGCGGCTTGGTATTCATCGCTTAATGTGACGTTTGCGATTATCTCTTGAGTAAGCTCGTTATCTGTGTCCGTGAGGTCAAGCTCGGATAAATCCTCGCCCTCCGGAAGATAATCGGAAATATCAATATCACCGTTCGCTATTTGATTTTGTATATCCGCTGTGATTTCCGCGGACGATGCGCCGCCCGAAAGTCCGTCATAAATGTAGTCGGTCAAACGGCTTATCTGGTTGGGGCCCACTATCGTAAATACCGCGCCTATGGCGGCAAGCACCAACGCGAAAACGATAATTCCCGCCTGATTTCTGCAATAGGAAATAAGCTTCGTGAGCGCGCCCTTGGTGTCCTTTGCCTTTTCACCCGCGCCCATGCCTCTGCCCATAGGGCCTCTTCTCATAGGCGCAGACGGTCTGTTGTTTGTTTCTGCCATAATACAAAACCTCCTTTACGCGTTCGCCGCAAGCTCGGATTCCGAGAGCTGCGACAAGGCAATTTGACGATATACGCCGCAATTTTTCATAAGCTCGTCATGCGTTCCAATTCCCGCAACCGCGCCGTTGTCAAGCACCACAATCTTATCCGCGTGGCGAATGGTGCCTATTCTTTGCGCCACGATTAAACAGGTCGTGCCCGCCAAATCTGTTTTAATGCGCTGTCTTAAAATTCGGTCGGTCTTATAGTCGAGCGCCGAGAACGAATCGTCGAAAATTAAGATTTCCGGCTTTCTCGCGACGGCTCTCGCAATTGCAAGACGCTGTTTTTGACCGCCCGACACGTTGGAACCGCTTTGAGAAATAGGGCTGTCCGCGCCGTCCTCCATAGCGTGAACAAAGTCCGCCGCCTGTGCGGTGTCGAGCGCGTTCTCAACGTCCGTATCTGTCATTTTATGCCCGCTTTTTCCAAAGGTTATATTGCCCTTTACACTGTCGGCAAACAGCGTCGCTTTCTGCGGGATATAGCCTATCTTTTCATAGAGCGTTTCAAAGCTGTACTTTGAAATATCCTTTCCGTCAAGTAAAACAGAGCCTTCCGTGGTGTCATAAAGCCTTGCGGCAAGACCGACAAGCGTTGATTTGCCTGAGCCGGTCGCACCGATAAAGGCGACTGTTTCGCCCTTTTTGGCGGTGAATGAAATATGCTTTAGGCAGTCCTCCGATGCGTCGGGATAGCGGAACGACACGTTCTTAAATTCGATACTTCCGCTTTCCTTTGATGAAGTTTCCTTGCCCTCTTTAACCGCGATGTCGCAGTCGATAACCTCGTTGATACGGTTAGCCGATACCTGCGCGCGCGGGAGAAGCATAAATATCATCAGAAGCATTACAAACGACATAATGACATAGAGCGCGTAGGAGCTGAACGAAACAACCTCGCCGAGCATTTCCGACCGTGCCGTAACGGAGGTCATAATTTCGGATATTGTGCCGCTCAAAGGCACCTTAATCGCGTTTATAAGCAACGCGCCGACATAGTAAATTCCGACCGAAACGCAGCTTTGAACGAACATCATAATAGGCGCCAAAAAAGCCATTCCTCTGCCGGTGAAAAGCTGTGTCCGCATAAGAGCGTTATTCGCCGTTTCAAATTTGTTCTCCTGATACTCCTCCGCGTTAAACGCGCGTACAACGCGGATACCGCTTAAATTTTCGTCCGTAATTCGGTTTACATCGTCAATCTGTTTTTGCACAATGCGGAATTTCGGAATCATAATGCCGAGAAGCGTAATCATAGCGCCCACGATTATCACTACCGCCGCCGCGACAACCGCCGATAACTGCCAGCTTTTGCCGAGTATTTTGATTATCGCCCATATCGCCATAATAGGCGCGCGGAGCATCATTTGAAGTCCCATTGCTATTATCATCTGCACCTGTGTAATATCGTTTGTTGTGCGCGTGATAAGGCTCGCGGTTGAAAATTTCTTAATCTCGCCGCTTCCCATTGACGTAACCTTGTCAAACAGCTTCGCGCGGACATCAAACGAAAAGTCCGCCGCAATCATCGCGGCAAGATAGCCGACTATAACCGTTAAAATCGCACTGCATACGGCGCAGGCGAGCATTTGTCCGCCGGCGGAAAAATACTGTGAAAGCTCCGTGACCTCACTGCTAATCAAAACTGTTATTTTCGCCGTATAGTCCGGCAGTCGCAAATCAAAATACACCTGTCCGCAGACAAGAAGCAGACATAAAAACGCCAGCCATCTGTCCTTGGTTTTCATATTCTTGAAAATATGAAACATAATAATTCCTCCTCTTATTGCTTGCTGAATTTATTTTTGTTCGCAGGAAAAATTTCTGCAAAATTCTCTGTAATTGCGGTCGTTACCCGCACGGCAAAGGACAGCGAAATCAACGCTGTCAAACATATGCCCTTTATTGGAAAGCTCACGAAACGCGCGGCAAAACAAATCCGAAACCGCCGCCGCGTCATTGCCGAACACGCCGCATCCGAACGCGCCCAAAATCAAGTGTCGATAGCCCTGCGACGCGGCGACAAGAAGCATACCGCAAATGCGTTTGTAGAGCATATCACTGTATGCGTCCCCGCTCATTCCCTCAAGTCCGAGCCGCACCATAGGCGCGGCACAGCTCATTACGGAAATTTCAAAGGGTTCGTTTGAAAGTTCTGACGCAGAATTTTTTATCACCTCCACATTTGCCGACATCATAACCGCGTCGGATGCCATACGCGTTTTGAGCGCGTTGTTGTATTCATAATATCTTTTCGCATCCTCACTTTCGAGCGATAACAGAAGCGATGTTCTGCGGCAAAGCTCCTCCTCCTGAGCGGCGGCTCCGTCGCGGACGCGCCCGCCCGGGCGAGTCGGACTTGCCATATTTAAAACAAGGATTTTCGGCTCGGTTATTCCCTGCGCCTTTAAATCCCGATACCTTTTC
This sequence comes from Bacillota bacterium, assembly GCA_021205715.1. Classification (GTDB taxonomy): domain Bacteria; phylum Bacillota; class Clostridia; order UBA1381; family UBA1381; genus 12844. The sequence continues at coordinate 3,308 of JAJPXA010000005.1, read as the reverse complement.
TCGGCAAGCGCAAGCGTGTCGATATTCTCACAGCCGAAAATACAGCCGTTAAGGCGCGCTTGGTTTTCGCTTGCTTTTGCAGAGTCCCTCAAATTATCAATATCACTCGGTAAAAACACCCGTACCTGCCGCATTTCCTCCGGCGACAAACGCAGGCGTACCTCTTGCCCGTCCTTTTGATAGCCGCCGGTTTTTAAAATATTCAAGGTATCGTCCAATATCCCGATATTCCGTTGTGTTCGCTCCGCCTTTTGCCGCTCTCTTTCGCGTATTTCCGCGTCGGACAGACCTTTATATTCCGCCTCGCGCATTTGAGCCGCGAGCCGTTTCATTTTTTCCTCATCAGATAATTGCTCGGTCATTTTCCGTCCCGCCTTTCCTTGAGCGCGCGAAACACATCGTCGCAATTCTCGCGGATATTCAATACCGCCGCATGGTCAAAAACCGTATGCCCCGGATTTATTTGAACGATTACCGCGTCATTTCTGCGGCAGCTCCAATACGCGCCGCCGTAATTTCCGCGTGTGCCTATCGCGAGAATTAAATCAGCCTCGCCGATCCATTTTTGCGCCTTTTTAACGTCCCTGTCCCAAAGTCCGATATGAGAGTATAAGGGCCACGGGAGAATCATCCCGCCGCATTCCTTGCACACGGGCAGCCCGTCTTGATTCCATATCTCGTAGCCGTCATAATGCCTGCCGCAGTCGGCGCAGCAATTAACCTGAACGCTCCCTTGAATCTCGGCGACGTTTTCGGAACCCGCAATCGTATGCATACAGTCCACGTTCGTTGTGATAATCCCGATGAGCTTGCCGTCCTTTTCCATATCGGCGAGAGCGTAGTGGCTGAAGCTCGGCTTATATCGGAACATGGAGTCCAAATAGGTATGCAAAAATGAGTTGTCACCGTTCTCCAAGTCACGCGCGCCGCCGCGGTGCGTTGAGCGAAAAAGCTGACCGTATGTCAAGCCGCCGCCTCCGACGGAAATTCCCGCGCCGGTAGTTGCGACTATGCGCTCGCTTTTGTCAATATATTCCGACAGCCGCTGTATTTTATCATTATCGCGGCTTACTCCGGAAAAAAGCATAAAATCACCCCGTTTCCGATTGATTGATAACCGCGTCAAGCGCCTCGGCGGCGTCCGCCCTGATATTAAGGTCGGCAGCCGCGTCGAATTTTGTTTCGCTCGGATTGATTTGTACAATTCTTGCGCTCGGACGTATGCGGCTCATATATTCCTCGCTCCGAAATCCCGTCGTGCCGATAATAATCACCAAATCCGCCTCGGCAATCATATTTATCGCTTTTTGCATAGCCTTTTGCAACGCTAAATTACGAACATCACTTTCCGTGTAAAAGCTTGTAGGCATAATCGGCGCGCCGCATTTTTCACAGCGCGGCATATGACCTTGATTCCATACGTTGTAATCGTAGCCGCGGCTTTGGCAGTCTATGCAGATATTATCGGCGAAGCTCCCTTGAAATTCCGCGACATTTTTTGAACCCGCAACGGTGTGCAGGCAATCCATATTTTGAGTTACAATGCCGAAAATCTGTCCGCTTTGCTCCAATTTGGCAAGCTGCTTATGAACCGCGCTCGGCCCCTTAACAAAGGTCGCGTCCAAAAATGTATCTCTCATTAAGGTATAGAATTTATCGGGATATTGGCGCACATACGACGCCGAAAAAACCTGCCGCGAGCTTCGCACACCGACGCGTTTTTTCAACCTCCGCATACCGTAAAGATATGAAATACCCGCGCCTGTAACGGCGACGGTTTTCCCGCTTTGCTCCATATATTCTTTTAGTTTGACGTATTCGTTTTTCATTTCAAATTTCCTCCTTTACAGCGGAATATTGATTTAATATTATGCCTTTTCTTTAAGCCACTGCTTCACAGCCGCGTCGTCCGCCTTGTTCATACGGAGTCCCGAATGAACATTTGCGCTTTTGAGCGTGTCTTTTAAAAGTGCCGCCGCCGAATCGATGCCGCTCATACCGCTTGTGCAAAACGGAAAAACCTCTTTGCCGCTGAAATCGTACTGCGCTATAAACGACATAACGAGCTGCGGGCATTTACCGAACCAGATGGGAAAACCAATCAAAATACGGTCATAGACCTCGAAATTATTCACCTTGCCCGTCACCTTTGGCAGCTCGTTTTGCGAAAATTCCTTTCGCGCGATGCCCAAAGCCGTGAAATAATTTCCGTAATTCTTTTCGCCTGTAATTTCAAACAGGCTTCCGCCGATAGCTTTTTGAAGTCTTTGAGCCGCCTTCTTTGTCGCGCCGCCTCTTGAATAATAAACAACCAATGTTTTCATTTTCATTCTCCTTTCTACTATTCCAAAGCCGAAAGAATCGCGCGTAAACGCGGTCTTTCGGCTGTGTTTGTTTTTTTATACAATTTTTATATAATCACTCTTGCGCGGCTTCGGCTGCGGCGCTTCGCCCTCGCCGTAGCCCAAAATACAGTTTGCCACGCCGATGTAATTTTCGTTAAGTCCCCATTCCTTTAAGAGCGCGATACCCTCGGCGGAGGAGAATGTTTCTTTTGCCCTGTAAATATAGCAGGAATCCACGCCGACTGCGTGAGCGGCGTTTAAAAGATTTCCCGCGACAAGGCAGGCATCCTCAAACCACGTCGGAACCGACTCCTTATTGCCGAAAACTATGGCGACAGCCGGCGCGCCGTAAAACGGATCAATCTCTCTGCCCATTACGGCAGCGTTCATTTTGCCGATTCTCGTAACCATATCCGGCGACTTTACAAGAACTATAACCGTCGACTGACTTCCCATTCCCGTAGGCGCGTATGTTGCCGCCTCAAGAATGGCGTTAAGCTTTTCGTCCTCCACGGGACGGCTTGAATAGCTTCTTACGCTTCTGCGCGTTTTTAAATTTTCAAGTGCAATGTTTTCCATTTTATAAGACCTCCTATATATTTTTGCCGCCATTGCGCGGCATATGGTATGCTATTATTCTACAACCCTTAAATCGGTTTATCAAGCAACAATATCAAACAAATGTCGCATAATAGCACAATGCCGCTTGATTTATCGCGACACCTGCTGTATAATGATGAAAAACACATTGAATAGGGGAGGGAATAACCGTGAAAAAGCAGCCCGAGGTTACGGATTTAACAAGAGAATCGCTTGTTACGGCATTTTTTCAACTGGCAGAGATAAAGAACATCAATCAAATTACCATACGCGAGATAACTAACCGCGCCGGATATAACCGCACGACCTTTTATCGATATTTTGAGGATGTTTACGCACTGATAGAATATGCCGAGGATGAAT
>JAJPXA010000038.1 GCA_021205715.1 Bacillota bacterium | reverse complement strand
GTATTATAATTTAAACATAGTAATCATATATATTTAATATGAATTGAAAGGAGTCAATAACAGTGAACAATTTCATCTTTAAAACAGAGCGCGGACGATGTACGGAGCGAATGTGCGCCTAAAAAAATAAATTTAATATCTAATAAAATGAAAGGACATAACTGTTATGAAAAAAATTATTATATCGGCGGTACTTACCGCGGCATTGGCGTTTACCGGCGCGGGATGCTCAAACCAATCGGCGGACACGGCGGAAACGAGCCTTGAAAAAACGGAATTTAATGTGGGATATTTAAACTCAACCGCTCATCTTTTGGCGTTTGTCGCAGAGGAGGAGGGATATTTTGATGAGGAAGGCTTAGACGTTACGCTTACGCAATTTTCAAGCGCGTCCGAGCTTGCGACGGGTTTGGAATCATCAAAGCTCGACGTTGCGCTGATAGGCTCCGTTCCGACGCTTACATTTCAAAGTCAGGGACACGATTTGACCGTTTTCGGCGGAGCTATGACAAACGGACACGGATATGTTATCAAGCCGGAATACACAGAGGGCATTGACGATATAGACATAAGCATTTTAAAGGGCAGAAATGTCGCGTCCGTCAAAAATAGCGTTCAGGACGCGGAGCTTCAGCTTTTGCTCGCAGCTGCAGGGATAGAAATCGGAGAGGGCGAAGATAAAGTAAATATCGTATATTTCGACAGTCAAAAGGATGCGTATGCGGCGCTTCAAAACGCCACCATAGACGCGGCATCGGTATATTCGCCTTACGCGTCGCTTGCCGAGGGAGCGGGTTATGAAATCGTTTACCGATGCAGTGAGGAGGAGCTTCTTAAAAATCAGCCGTGCTGCCGACAGGTTGCGTCAACCGCCGCACTCACGGAATATCCGAACTCGTACAACGCATTTGAACGCGCGATAATCAAGGCGTATAAGTTTTCGCAGGAGAACGAGGATGATACCGTAAGCGACATAAAGCAATACATAGACATTGACGAGGACTACATCAGAACAGAGGTTTACGGCGGCTACGGAACATCCAATCCCGACCCGGACAAGCAGGCTACAACAGAATTAAAGGACAGCATTGTCGAGCTTGGCTACACGGAGGATTATGACATAGACGCGCTCTATAACACATCGATTTACGAGAACGCGCTTGAAAGCATAATCGCGGAAAATCCCGACGATGAGGTTTACCTGTCCCTGCTTGAGCATTTCGAGCAATACGAATAACCGAAAAAGCGAGGCATTTATGGATAAAATCAGGATAGAAAATTTAACGGTTGAATACGCGGAAAAGCGGCATAGCTTTAAAGCGCTTGAGGATGTTTCCTTTTCGGTTGCGGCGGGCGAATTTGTATGTATAATCGGTTCGAGCGGCTGCGGAAAAAGCACGCTTTTGAGCATTTTGGAGGGCATAAATTTGCCCACATCGGGAAGAGTGCTTATAGACGGCGAGCCTGTCACGGGCACGGGTACGGACAGAGGAGTGGTTTTTCAAAACTACTCCCTGTTTCCGTGGATGACAGCTCGTAAAAATGTCGCGTTCGGCATTAAGCAGGCAAAAAGGGACACTAAAAAGGCGGAGAGGCTTTCGCAAGCCGATGAGTTTTTGGATAAGGTCGGACTTGCGGACTTTAAGGACAAATACCCGTCACAGCTCTCGGGAGGAATGCAGCAGCGCGTTGCCATAGCGAGGGCGCTTGCGATGGACACGGATATATTGCTTATGGATGAGCCGTTCGGCGCGATTGACGCGAAAAACCGCACAATACTTCAGGAGCTTTTACTTGAGCTATGGGAGAACGGGGACACTAAAAAGACGGTTGTGTTTGTAACGCACGACATAGACGAGGCGATATTTTTGGCGGATAAAATAGTGATGATGACCCCCGCGCCGGGACGTGTTTTAAAGGAAATACCCGTAACCTTCAGCCGTCCGAGAAACCGCGCGGAGCTTGTTCAAACCAAAGAATACGGCGCGTTCAGAAATAAGCTTATATCACTGTTTTACGCCGATATTGCAGACAGAATAGGCGGAAATGAGGTGACGATATAATGACGGCAAAAAAGAGATATTTGCGCGTTGCGAACGCGCTTTTCGTGATATTGATGCTTGTTCAGCTTCTGCCCGACAGGATTTCCGGTGACCCACATACAGCGTACCTTATAGGCTTTGCGGCTGTTCTTGAAATTATAGTTTTGGCGGTTTCGACCGTATCGAAAACGGAATCGGGTCTTAATCTGTTTCTCGATATAATCGCCTTTTTATATGCACTTCTTATATTTTGGACGCTCGCGGCGGTGAAATTCAACATATTGAGCGAATCGCTTTTTCCGCCTATGGGCAAGGTGATTTGGCAGCTGATTGACGACGCGGGAAAGATACTTGTAAATATAAGAAGCTCCTTAGGTATAATAGTCGAGGGATATCTGCTTGCGGTTATCGTCGCGGTACCGTTGGGACTGTTCTTGGGGAACAGCGCAAGAGCGGGCGGTGCCGCGTCGTACATATCGAAATTTCTCGGCTCCATACCGCCGATTGTGTATATCCCTTACGGCATAGCGCTGCTTCCGACCTTTCGCTCGGTATCGGTTTTTGTTATATTTTTGGCGACGTTTTGGCCTGTATTCGCAAGCACTATGAGCGGCGTGTTAAACGTTGAGCAAAAAACAATCGACTCTGCAAAGGTGCTGAACGTAAGTAAGCCGACAATGCTCTTTTCGGTCATACTTCCCGCGGCATTGCCGCAGATATTCATCGGCTGTAATCAGGGGTTGGGAATTTCATTTATCCTACTTACATCCGCGGAAATGATAGGGGCATCGAGCGGCTTGGGGTACTATGTAAAGCAATATTCGGATTTTGGCGATTACACGAGAGCGATAGGCGGTATTTTGATAATAGGCGCGGTGGTTGTGGCAATATCGTTTTTGTTTAACAAGCTGCAAAACTATTTACTGCGTTGGCGCAAATAAAAACGGAGGTTATATTATGATTGAAATTTTATGGCACGGCAGAGGCGGTCAGGGCGCGTTTACGGCGGCACGGCTGTCGGGCGCGGCATATGCGCTCAGCGGAAAATATGCGCTCGCGTTTCCGTCGTTCGGACCCGAAAGGCGCGGCGCACCGATACGCGCGTTTACAAAGCTCGACGAAAAGCCGATAGCGAACAGAAGTGAAATCGAAAAAGCCGATTACAGCATATTCTTGGACGACACATTATTTTCGCCTTCCGCTTTCGACGAGCTGAAGCCGAACGGAAAGGTGATACTGAATACTAAAAAGGCAATTTCAAACGACAAAATCATCGCTTTGGACGCAGAGAAAGTCGCGGAGGAAATATTGGGTATGCCGATTGTGAACACCGTTATGCTCGGCGCGCTTGCGGCGGTATACGGCGGCATATCGGAGGAAAATATCGCTGGCGCGATACGTGAAAATATGGCTGAAAGGCTGTGGGATAAAAATATACGCGCCGTACACGCGGCTATGGAGGCGGTAAAAAAATGAAACCTTATTTAAGAGATAAAATCCCGTCGGCATTCGATGAAATACCCGACGCGCCGTCATACGAGGCGGGTTATCTTGTAACAAAAAATTCGGGTTGGCGAAATGTAAAGCCGGTAATAGACCTCGGCAAATGCCGCGGCTGTCTGCAATGTTATTTACAGTGTCCCGACGGCGTTATATTTAAGCGCGACGGTAAGGTCGGCATAGACTACGATTTTTGCAAGGGCTGCGGAATTTGCCGAAAGGCGTGTAAATTCGGCGCGGTGGAAATGGAGGCGGAAAAGTAATGGCAAGAAAATTTTTATCGGGAAACGAAGCGTTTGCGGAGGGCATACGCCTCGCAAAGCCGCAGGTTATATCCGCCTATCCCATCACGCCGCAAACAATCGTCGTTGAACGATTGTCGGAAATGGTTGAGGATAAGAGTCTTAACGCGGAATTTATTCACGTTGAGTCGGAGCATTCCGCACTGTCGTGCGCGATGGGCGCGTCAGCCGTCGGCGCGAGAGCGTTCACCGCGACATCGTCGCAGGGACTTCTGTATATGGCGGAATGTCTTACATACGCCGCAGGCGGCAGATTCCCGATTGTTATGATGAACGCGAACCGTTCAACCGCTCTTCCGTGGAACATATACGGCGACCAACGCGATTCGCTTTCGCTTTTGGACAGCGGCTGGATTCAGGCGTATGCCGAAAACGCGCAGGAAAGCCTTGATTTGGCGCTTATGAGCTACTATATAGCGGAAAACTCGGCGGTGTCAACGCCGTTTATGGTAAACCTTGACGGATTTGTCTTGACGCATACATACGAGGTTGTCGATGTTCCCGCACAGGAACAGGCGGACGCGTTTTTGCCGCCCTTTGAAACGGAAAACAAAATCGATTTCGATAATCCCAAAAACTTAGCGTTCTCGGCGGGCCCCGCGCACAACGATATATTCAAATACAAAGAGCATATCGGCGTTTTAAACGCCGCGGGAGTAATCAATAAAGCGGAGCGCAAATTTGCCGACATTTTCGGACGCAGCTACACCGGTCTTACCGAAAGCTATAAAACCGAGGATGCCGATTACATAATTATCACTCTCGGAAGCATCGCGGGACTTGTAAAGGAAACGGCGGACAAACTCAGGCGGCAGGGTAAAAGAGTCGGCGTTTTGCGGATTCGGTATATGCGCCCGTTCCCCAACGACGATATAGCGCGTGCGGTGAAAAACGCAAAAGCCGTCGCCGTGCTTGAAAAGGATATATCGTTCGGGAATGAGGGGACGGTTTGCACAAATGTAAAGGCTGCTTTACAAAACAATGCCGAAAACATTCCGATTTCGAACTTTATAGGCGGTTTAGGCGGCAAAAATATATCAAAAAAGGACATAGAAAACATATTTTTAAGGCTCGAAACCGAGGAAGCGGAAGTTAAATTTATAGGAATCGGCACGAGCAGAGAGAGAACGGAGGTGAGCGGTAATGGCGCTGAATGCGAAAAATCTCAACGAGGACGAATATTTTTACGGACATAAGGCTTGCGCCGGATGCGGCGGCAGTCTGGCGGTAAGGCTCGCGTTAAAGGCGCTCGGGGAGCGCTCCGTCGCAGTTCTTCCCGCGGGCTGTATGTCAGCGGTCGGCTTCAACTTCCCGCAGCTTTGTTTCTCAAATAACGCGATAATTTCGACATTCGCGGGAACCGCGTCAATGCTCACGGGCATAGAAGCGGGACTTCGCGCGCGGGGTATAACGGATTTTCAAGCTGTAGGCTTCGCCGGCGACGGCGGCACGGCGGATATAGGACTTCAAGCGCTTTCGGGCGCGATTGACAGAAACGACGATATTCTTTATATCTGCTACGACAACGAGGCTTATATGAATACGGGCATACAAAAAAGCTCGCTTACGCCGTTCGGCGCAAAGACCACGACCACTCCGGCAGGAAAAAACATACGCGGCAATTTAAGACCGAAAAAGAATATGTTTGAAATTGTCGCCGCGCACGATATACCCTATGCCGCGACCGCGAGTGTGGGGTACATAAACGATTTTATAAACAAGGTCGATAAGGCTTCGAAAATCCGCGGCACGAAATACATACACATTATCGCGCCGTGCCCCACGGGATGGGGCATCCGCACGGATGAAACGGTTGAGATTGCAAAGGAAGTGGTTGACAGTGGTCTATGGTACCTCGCCGAATACGAAAACGGCGAGTTTACATTAAATTACAGACCAAAAGAGTTTACAAGCGTTTCCGATTATCTGAAAAAGCAGGGCAGATTTAAGCATCTGACGGATGAGGATATAGAAATTATAGAGAAATCGAGAAACGCCAAATGGGAAAGGATAAATAAAACGTTCAAAAACGTAGGAGGTAAATAGAATGAGCAGAGATATAAACAGTAAATATTGGGATGAGGAGCTTGAAACAATGCCGCGCGAGGAGCTTGAAAAAAGACAGCTCGCGGACTTAAAGGAAATCGTGAAATTCGCGTATGACAACGCGCCGTATTATAAGCGCTCGTTCGATGAGGCGGGAGTTAAGCCGGACGACATACAGACGCTTTCGGATATTCAAAAATTCCCGTTTATCAACAAGAAAACACAGCGCGACACGCAGGGAGTAGGCTCTTTTTTGGGCGAGCTTGCGGCGGTGCCCGAGGAGGATGTTGTGTTTATTTCAACGTCGTCCGGCTCAACGGGAGTTCCGACGATGAGCCCGTTTACAAAGCGTGATTTCGACGAGTTTCAGGACACCGAAAGCCGTTGGTTTTGGCAGGTCGGTATGCGTCCGAACGATAGGTATGTTCACGCGCTCAATTTCTCGCTTTACGTCGGCGGTCCCGACGTTATAGGCGCGCAAAACCTAGGAGCGCTGTGCATATGGGGCGGAACGCTTCCGAGCGAAAGGCTTTTGTTTATTTTAAAAACATATCAGCCGACCATTATTTGGACAAGCCCCTCTTACGCTTGGCAGCTCGGCGAAAAGGCGCTGAAACAGGGTATTGACCCGAAAAAGGACTTGAATATCAAGAAAATAATAGTCGCGGGTGAGCTTGGCGGCTCCATTGACGCGACACGAAAGGCGATTGAGGACTTGTGGGGCGCGGAGGTTTACGATTTTTACGGACTTTCCGATATATTCGGCGCGTGTGCGGCGATGTGCGAGGCAAAGGACGGACTGCACATCGCGGAAAATCATATACTTGTCGAAACGGTTGACATACACACCGGCGAGGTGCTAAAGCCGGGCGAGGTCGGCGAGCTTGTGTTTACAACGCTGAGAAAGCACGCGCGCCCGCTTATTCGTTTCAGAACCGGCGACATCGGTTGGATAGACAACACGCCCTGCTCCTGCGGCAGAACCCACGGAAGAATACATATCAACGGCAGAAAGGACGATATGTTTATCGTGTCGGCGGTAAATGTGTTCCCGAGCGATATTGAGGCGGTTATCCGCGAGCTTTCGGGAATTACCGGCGAATATTTGATAAGAGTGTTTGAAAAGGACTTTACCTGCAAATATTCGGTTGAAATTGAGAAAAACGAGGACAATCCCAAGACCGACGCGGAGGTTGCGGATGAGGTGAGCGCCGCGCTCAAAGCAAGAATCGGCGTAAAGCCGTATAATGTGGTTGTGCATCCCGACGGCGGACTTGACACGCGCTCGGAGCATAAGTCAAGGAGAATTATAGATGAACGCAAGCTCGACTTTTCAATCTGAACGATTTGAGGTTATAGACGCGCACACTCATATATTCCCCGATGCCATTGCCGACAAGGCAAGGGACAGCGTAGGTAAATTCTATAATATGCCTATGTTCACAACGGGTACATTAAGCGAGCTTTACAAGGCTCGCTTAATGTGCGTAGCGCCGTATAAAATAGCCGCGCAGGCGATATTCTCTCCGGCAATAACCGCTAAACAGACGAAAGGCATAAACGATTTTATTTCAAGTCTGTGCAGGTCGGACAAAACTCTTATAGGCTTCGGCACGCTGCATAAGGATAATGATGACTATGCGCGGGAAATAAAAAGAATAAAGCGTTTGGGATTACGGGGTGTAAAATTTCATTCGGATTTTCAGCAAACGGATATAGACGATGAAAAGATGCTTCCGATATATAGAGAAATTGCAAATAATAAAATGCCCGTGATTTTTCATATGGGAGATAAAAAGCTCAGCTATTCAAGTGTTTCAAAACTGAAAAATGTTATTGATGAGCTGCCCGATTTGGTAATTATCGCAGCGCATATGGGCGGCTTTTCACATTGGCGCGAAGCCTACGATATTCTTCCCGTAAACGGTAACTTGTATTTTGACACGTCGAGTACGTTGAATTTTATATCGGATTATGAATTCAGAGCGTTCATTGACAAATTCGGAGCGGACAAATTTTTCTTCGGAAGTGATTTCCCTATGTGGAATCCGAATGAGGAGCTTAACAAGCTCCACAGACTTAATTTAAGCGTTGACGATTTTAGGAAAATAGAGTATTATAATTTTGCGGGATTTTTAAAGAAATATTGCTAAGAGCGAAAAGAGGTAATCAAGTGAAAAATTTAAGCAGCAGAACGGCGGGTTTTACCGATTCGGTAATTCGCCGAATGACAAGGATTTCAAACCAATACGGCGCGGTGAATTTATCGCAGGGATTTCCGGATTTTGAGCCGCCGAAGGAAATTTTGGACAGACTGGCGGATGTTACAAAGGAGGATTTTCACCAATATTCGATAACGTGGGGCGCTCAGAATTTTCGCGAAGCGCTTGCCGAAAAGCAGTCGCGTCTGATGGGATTCGACATAAACCCCGATACGGAAATTGTTGTGACCTGCGGAAGCACGGAAGCGATGATGGCGGCGATGATGACGGTCGCGAACCCGGGAGATAAGGTTATTGTTTTCTCGCCGTTTTATGAAAATTACGGCGCGGATACAATCCTGTCCGGCGCGGAGCCGATATATGTGCCGCTGTACCCGCCCGAATTTAACTTTAACGCCGACGAGCTTGAAGCCGCGTTTCGTCAAAATCCGAAAGCGCTTATTTTATGCAACCCGTCGAACCCGTGCGGAAAGGTGTTTACCTATGACGAGCTTAAAATAATAGCGGATTTGGCTGAAAAATACGATACATATGTTATAACCGACGAGGTTTACGAGCATATCGTGTACAAGCCGAGCGAGCATATATATTTCGCCTCGCTCCCGGGTATGCGGCAAAGGACGATTTCGTGCAGCTCTCTTTCAAAGACGTATTCTGTAACGGGATGGCGTTTGGGTTATGTAATAGCGCCCGCCGAAATCACCGAAACCGTGAAAAAGGTTCACGACTTCCTTACCGTAGGCGCGGCGGCGCCGCTTCAGGAGGCGGCGGTTACAGGTTTAAAATTCGGCGATGATTACTATAGGCAGCTTGCGGATAAATATACGCACAAGCGCGGCTTGTTTTTAAAGGGATTGGATGATTTGAAAATATCCCATACCGTTCCGCAGGGCGCGTATTATGTGCTGCTCGACATATCCGAGTTTGGTTATGAAAGCGATTTGGAGTTTTGCGAAAAGCTCGCAAGCGATGTCGGCATCGGCGCGGTGCCAGGCTCGAGCTTTTTTAAAGAGGACGTAAATCATCTTATACGGCTCCATTTCGCCAAAAAGGATGAAACGTTAAACGAGGCGCTGAACAGACTGGAGCATTTTAGGGCAAAAATGAAATTAAAGTAGAAATATATTCGGTAAATTCTCAAAGCAAGCCAAGGA
>JAJPXA010000227.1:1779-9378 GCA_021205715.1 Bacillota bacterium | reverse complement strand
ACAAAAAAGGCAGCGGTTTTTTTGCCGCTGCCTTTGTGTATTTATTTAATCATTGACGCAACTTCCGCCGCGAAATCGTCCTCTTTCTTTTCGATACCCTCGCCCTTTTCCATACGAACGTATTCCGAAAGCTCGATTTTTCCGCCAAGCTCTTTTGCAACACTTTCAATATACTGCTTAATGTTCATATCGCCGTTCTTAACGAATTCCTGCTCAAGCAGACAGTTTTCCTTATAGAACTTGTTAATTCTTCCCATTACCATCTTCTTTGCAATTTCCTCGGGCTTACCCTCGTTCATCGCCTGAACGGTAAGAATTTCCTTTTCGTGTTCAACTACATCTGCCGGAACGCTCTCACGGTTAAGATACGGAGCGTTCATCGCCGTAATCTGCATACATACATCCTTGCCCATTTCCTCAAAGCCCGGCTTTGACGCAACATCGGTGTCAAACTTAACTATAACGCCGATTTTGCCCTCGCCGTGAACATATGTCACGCAGTCGCCCTCGAAACGAGCGAAACGTCTGATATTCATATTCTCGCCTATTGTTGCAATTTTTTCGGTAAGCATATCGCCGATTGTGGTGCCGTCAACACTTACAGTCTTTAACTCCTCAACGTCAGCGGGATTATGCTCCGCTACAGCCTTAGCGACTGTATTTACGAAATCCGTAAACTGCTCGTTCTTCGCAACGAAGTCTGTTTCTGCGTTTACTTCGACAACAACCGAAACATTGCCCTCGGTATATGTCGTTACAAGGCCCTCTGCCGCGATTCTTCCCGCCTTCTTTGCCGCTTTGGCAAGTCCGTTTTCTCTGAGATATTCAACAGCCTTGTCCATATCGCCGTTGGTTTCGGAAAGCGCCTTTTTGCAGTCCATCATACCGCAGCCGGTCATTTCTCTTAATTCTTTAACACTTTGAGCTGTGATTGCCATTATATTATTCCTCCACGTCTGTATTATTTTCTTCCGCCGGTGCTTCTTCTTCCGCAGTCTGAGCTATATAGTCCTCGCCCTGTCTGCCCTCGATTATAGCGTTCGCCATAGTCGATGCGATAAGCTTTACGGCGCGGATAGCGTCGTCATTGCCGGGGATTACGTAATCAACGTCATCCGGATCACAGTTTGTATCAACGATAGCGACAACCGGAATACCGAGCTTGTGAGCCTCGGATATAGCTATTTTTTCCTTGCGCGGGTCTACAACAAACATAGCGCCCGGAAGCTTCTTCATATCCTTAATTCCGCCGAGGTATTTCTCAAGCTTGTCGCGCTGAGCCTTGAGCTTTATAACTTCCTTTTTCGGAAGAACCTCAAAGGTACCGTTTTCTTCCATCTCGTTAATCTGAGCAAGACGATTAATTCTCTGCTTAATTGTTTTGAAGTTAGTGAGCATACCGCCGAGCCATCTCGCATTTACATAGTACATTCCGACTCTCTCAGCCTCTTCCTTGATTGAGTCCTGAGCCTGCTTCTTTGTACCTACGAACAAAATGTCCTCGCCCGATGCCGCAATTTCACGAATGAAATAATACGCGTCCTCTACCTTTTTAACTGTCTTCTGAAGGTCAATAATATAAATGCCGTTTCTTTCCGTGAAGATATACTCCGCCATTTTGGGGTTCCATCTTCTTGTCTGATGACCGAAATGAACACCCGCCTCCAAAAGCTGCTTCATTGAAATAATGTTTGCCATTTTTAAAATCCTCCTATGTTTTTAAATCTTCCATACGCGTCACGCTCCGGCAAGACCCGCGGCAATACGGGCAACATCGCCGAAATCGGCGTATGTGTATATTCATACCAAACTATTTTAACACATTGTTTTATAAATTGCAAGCAATTTTTGAAAATTTTATCCGAAAATTACTAAAAATTTTGCAAAAATCATTTCAACTCGCAGCCGCCAAGCGGACGAATTGACAATATATGGCACATATTTTCGCCCAATACCGATTCGATATTCTACTTGAAGCCGTCGAGCATATCAATCGGCACTATCGCCTGAACCGTGCCCGCGAAGCCGCCGCCGTGTACGCGGTACGCTCCCCTATCGCCCAGAAGCTCGTCGCAAAGCGCAAGCGTAAGCGATACTGCCTGTGATTTCGGCATCGACGGCGCATATATATTTTGAAGATACATATACGAGGAGCGCCCCGAACGCTTTACAAGCGAAAGAAATTTATCGAATTCGTCGTTTTTAAGCGCCTCAACCTCATCACGCGCGGTTTGATTTTCGCGCATAAAGTGGAACGCGCGCAAAACAGCTCTGTCGTTTTGTATTTTGCGCGTAAATCCTTGATATTCGCAAAAAAGTCCTCCGGCGCGACCTCTCTTAAATATTGTTTTCCGAAAAATTCCGCAACGGAGCGCATATCCGCAGGGATTGTCGCATACTCGTCCGTCAAATCGGCGTGGTCGGCGCCCGAGTCGATTATGCATAGCGCGTGGTTGTGCTTTGCAAGGTTGAAATCCTCTCTCTCCACTACCGGGTTTTCGGTATCGTTAAAGTCAATCGCCACCGCCGAGCCTACCGAAGACGCCATCTGATCCATCAAGCCGCTCGGTTTGTTGAAATACACGTTTTCCGCGTACTGACCGAACTGAGCAATCTCTATCGGACTTACCTCATTATTTGCGAACAAACCGTTTATTATTGTTCCCACAAGAACCTCAAACGCCGCCGAGGACGACAGTCCCGAGCCTTTTAAAACATTTGAAACGGTATACGCGTCAAAGCCTCGAACATCATATCCGCAATCGACAAAGCGTTTTATAATGCCGCGTATAAGCGCTATCGCTTTGTCAAACTGCTCCTCGTGAATGCCCAAATCGTCAAGCTCTATAACATCGGTTTTATAGCCTTTGGAAAGAATACGAACGGTATTTGTGCCGTTCGGACGCGCCGCCGCGATAACGTCGAGATTTACCGAACCCGCAAGAACGCATCCGTGCTGATGGTCGGTATGATTTCCGCCAATTTCGGTGCGCCCGGGCGCGGAAAACAGCGCTATGTCGCCGCCATCGCCGAAATTTTCGGAAAGACCCGCGATAACCTCCAAATATCTTCCGGCATAAAAATCGACTTCCGAGTCGCCGCATACGTACATATATTTCAATTTATCGTTATAATCTCCGCGCTTTAAATCGGCGATTGTGTCCGCCATTGCTCTCATTATCATATCTCCTTACACTAAAATTAAAGGTGAAATTATATTTCACCTTTAATTTGCTTAATTATTAATCTATCATAAGAAAATCGCTTACTATTTGCTTCATTTCATCCTTGCCGCATACGGTTTCGAATATCGCCGGCTTATTTTTAAGCTCCGCGAGCGATTTGGGAATATGCATACCGCTCTTTACCGAAAGCTCGTCAAGAAGAGTAAACTCGTCCTTGCCGGTAACGTAATTGCAGTTTTCAAGCGCTATAAGAACGCTCTGATTAAACTTAAACGGACTTGCGGTGGACGCTATAATCGTCTTTGTTGTGTCGCCCGTTCGGGTTACGTATTTATCGTATACCGATTTTGCAACCGCCGTATGAGTATCCATTACGTAATCATACTTTTGATAAACGTCCTTGATAGCCGCCATTGTTTCGTCATCGTCGCTGTAGCCCGCGTCAAATAAGGCGCTGAGCTTCTCGCGAACCTGCGGTGTTACGGTATAGCTGCCCGTTGTGTTAAGCGCGTTCATCCACTCTCTTACCTGCGCGTCATCCTCGCCGGTAAGGTCATAGAGAAATCTTTCGAGGTTGCTCGAAATCAAAATATCCATTGACGGCGAAATCGTAGCGTGAAATTCGCGGTTTTTATCATATGTACCGGTCTTTATAAAATCGGTAAGCACATTGTTTTCATTCGACGCGCATATGAATTTCGCGATGGGAAGTCCCATTTTCATAGCGTAATAAGACGCGAGAATATTTCCGAAGTTTCCTGTCGGAACGACCACGTTCACTTTTTCGCCCTCGGTTATTTTATTGTCGTTTAACAAATCAGCATATGCCGAGAAATAATACACAATCTGCGGAACAAGTCTGCCCCAGTTAATCGAATTCGCGCTCGATAAGCTGAAATGATTGCGGTTTAACAGCTCCTTGTATTCGGCGTTTGTGAAAATCTTCTTCACGCCGTTTTGAGCGTCGTCAAAATTACCCTCAACAGCCGCTACGGATACATTGTTGCCTTCCTGTGTGACCATCTGACGCTTCTGTATTTCAGACACGCCGTTGTTGGGATAAAATACGATAATTCGTGTGCCGTTCACATCCTTGAATCCCTCAAGAGCCGCCTTGCCGGTATCTCCGGAAGTCGCAACCAAAATAACGACCTCGTTGCTTTCGTTCGTCTTTTTCATAGACGTCGTCAAAAGGTGCGGGAGTATCTGCAAAGCCATATCCTTAAAAGCGCAGGTAGGACCGTGCCAAAGCTCCAAAAAGAATGTGGAATCGTTAAGCGCGTATACGGGCGCGATACTGCTTGTTTCAAATTTTTCCTTTGTATATGCCTGTGATATACAATTCTTTAATTCCTCTTCGGTGAAATCCGTGAGAAATTTGCTTAAAACAAAATATGCGCGCTCGTTATAGGTCATATCGCAAAGCGATTTAATTTCCTCCCCCGTAACCTTCGGCAGGCTGTCGGGGACAAACAAACCGCCCTCCGCGCTAAGACCTGTTTTTATCGCCTGAGCGGCGCTTACAGAGATAGTTTTATCTCTCGTGCTGTTGTATTGCATAGTAAAATAAACCTCCAAAAATCCGAAATGCTTTATGCAAGCTCTTTAATATAATCCGGAGCCTCATCCGCGTCAATGCTCATTGAAATAACGAATGAAATTCCGTATTCTCTCGACAAATCCTGCAAAGCTTCGAGGAACTCGTAAGCTCCGTCAAGACTTGAGCTGCCGATAATTTTAAATATACCGTCAACAAAAATGTTCGTTATATCGAAATTACCGCTTATGATGCCCTCAATAAAGTGCAGCAAATCATTGTATGACTTAAAATCAAACGGTGACGTTTCGCACATTCTGACCGTTGATTTAATGTCGTAAATTTCAGCCATATCGTGACATACAAACACAACATTGCCGTCGGTCACGGTTGAAGCCGTGTTTACCTTTTCAACAAGGGTTTTTGTTTTACCGTTGCCTTTTTTTCCAATAAGAAGTTCTACCATAGAATTTCCTCCTCTCGTAACGCGAAACGCGTTATGTTGTTTATTATCCGACCCAAGACCGAAGTCTTGGGTCATAAAAAGTATTTAAAAACACTTTTTCTTTCATATTTGAACGGAATTTACTTTAATCTCTCCTCGAGAGCCGACTTTTGATCCTCATATCCCGGTTTTCCCAAAAGCGCGAACATATTCTTCTTATATGCCTCGACGCCCGGCTGGTTAAACGGATTTACGCCAAGCAGATAACCCGAAATTCCGCAGGCAATCTCGAAGAAATACACAAGTTTTCCGAAATTGTACGCGTCAAGCGCGGGAACCTTAACGATAAGGTTCGGAACACCGCCGTCCATATGCGCGAGAGCCGTGCCCTGCGCCGCCTTTGAATTTACAAAATCAATTGTCTTATCCGCAAGGAAATTTAAGCCGTCGAGGTTGTCCTCGTTAGCCTTTATTGTAACATCCTTGCGCGGTGTGTCGACAAGAATTGCGGTTTCAAACAAAATGCGCTGTCCCTCTTGGATATACTGTCCCATTGAGTGCAAATCCGACGAGAAATC
The DNA here is from genome assembly GCA_021205715.1 of Bacillota bacterium. Taxonomy (GTDB): domain Bacteria; phylum Bacillota; class Clostridia; order UBA1381; family UBA1381; genus 12844. The sequence continues at coordinate 3,633 of JAJPXA010000227.1, read as the reverse complement.
CGCCGCCGCGGGGAAAATACCCTTGTTGTCCTTGCCCTCGCTCTCGCCGTAAAGCTGTTTCCACCACTCTCCGAAATAGTGGAGCGACGGCTCGAAGTTTACCATCATTTCGACGGTCTTTCCTTTTCTCGAAAGCGCGTTTCTTACCGCCGCGTACTGATACGCGGGATTCTTCGAAAGATCAGCATTCGCGTATGCTGTTCTGCCGTCAGCCGCGCCCTGCATCATGGCGTCAATGTCTATTCCCGCAGCGGCAATCGGCAAAAGTCCGACAGCCGTTAAAACAGAATAACGTCCACCTACATCGTCGGGCACAACAAAGGTTTCATAACCCTCCGCGTCGGCAAGCGACTTAAGCGCGCCGCGCGACTTGTCGGTCGTAGCGTAAATTCTCTTTGCCGCTTCCTCTTTTCCGTACTTGTTTTCAAGCAGTTCCTTGAAAATTCTAAACGCTATAGCCGGCTCTGTTGTTGTTCCCGATTTTGAAATTACATTTACGGAAATATCCTTGCCGTCAATCGTTTCAAGCAAGTCAGCCATATAAGTCGAGCTGATATTGTTGCCCGCAAAGAATATCGCGGGGCCCTTTCTCTTGTCCGCGTCAAGCGCGTTATAGAACGAGTGCTGAAGCAGTTCAATCGCCGCTCTCGCGCCCAAATACGAGCCGCCTATGCCGATTACCACAAGAACGTCCGAATCGGAGCGTATCTTCTCCGCCGCTTTTTTAATTCTCGCAAACTCGTCCTTATCGTAAGCCCCGGGTAGATCTACCGATCCGAGATTGGCGTTTCCCGCGCCGGTCGTGGTGTGAAGCATATCGTGCGCCGCGCTCACATATTCCGACATATTATCAAGCTCGTGCTGCGCCAAAAACGGCAGCGCTCTTGAATAGTCAAATGTTATTTCGCTCATTTATTTCCCTCCTGTTTTTTTATTGTTATTCTTATTTTAATACATTTGGTTTGATAAATCAAGAGTTTTATTAAATTTCATACATAAATATCGTCAAAAAGTAAATTTTTGTCAGAAACTTTACTTTACCGAACATATAATATCATCACTCAAGCATACATCCCACTGTCGTTTTACTTTGGCGCTTTACGAAAAACACCTCTTTTGCGATATTATACCGCAAAATGAGGTGTTTTATCGATTTTCATATTTTTTGCTTTTCAATAAAAATAAGAAAGAATCGGCTTTTACGGATGAATTAATTTTCGTCAATACCGATATTGTTTGCGGCTGTAACCGTAATTTCGCCGTTATTCGCATCCGCGATAACCGAGGTGCCTTTTTTAAGCTGTCCCTCAAGCGACAATCGCGCCAGCTTATCCTCTATAAGCGTTTGAATAGCTCTGTTAAGCGGTCTTGCGCCGTATTTTGGGTCATAACCCTTTTCAAGAACGACATCCTTTGCCGCGTCGGTTACGGTAAAGCGCACACCGCGCTCGTCAAGGCGAGTTATAACATCCTTGAGCATAAGGTCGATTATCTGTCTTAACTCCTCCTTTGTTAGCGGCTTAAAAGTGATAATCTCATCGATTCTGTTCAAGAATTCCGGCTTAAAATACTGCTTCAGGCTCTTGTCGATGTTGCCTTTAAGCGTAACGCCGTCCGACGCGTTGAATCCCAAGCCGTTCGAGTTAAATTCCGAGCCGGCGTTTGTGGTCATTATGATAATCGTATTTTCGAAGTTTATCATCTTGCCGTGACTGTCGGCAACCCTGCCGTCATCCAAAATTTGCAGGAACAGATTAAATACCTCCGGATGCGCCTTTTCAATCTCGTCAAGCAGTATCACCGAATAGGGCTTGCGCCTTACCTTTTCGGTAAGCTGTCCCGCGTCGTCGTAGC
>JAJPXA010000227.1:0-1769 GCA_021205715.1 Bacillota bacterium | reverse complement strand
CGAGCCGATAAGCTTTGACACCGAGTGTTTTTCCATATACTCCGACATATCAAGCCTTATAAGCGCGTCCTCGCTGTCAAACAGAACCTCGGCGATTGTCTTTACAAGCTCCGTCTTTCCCACGCCCGTGGGGCCCGCGAAGATAAAGGACACCGGACGCTTTTTTGTGGTAATATCCGCTCGTCGCCGCCTTACGGCGCGTGACACCGCGTCCACCGCGTCGTTTTGCCCGATAACGCGCTTGTGTATTCTGTCCTCCAAATGAAGGAGCTTATGCGCTTCGCTTTCCGTTATGCGGTGAATGGGAATTTTTGTCCAACCCTCGATTACCGCCGCGACATCGTCAAAGGTTATCTGCGCCTTTGCGGCTTCCTCGCGGAGCGTTGTCAGTTGTTCCTCGGTTTTGTATTTTTGAACCTTAAGCATTGCGAGCGTTTCAAAATCGTCCTGCTCCTCCGCGTCTTTTATCTGCTGTTCAAGGCTTTCAAGCCTTTTTGTTTCCTTTGTAAGCTCATATATCGCCTTATTTTTGAGATTTACTCGCGATCCTGCCTCGTCTATTACGTCTATCGCCTTATCGGGCAAAAATCTGTCGGTGATATACCGCTCCGCGTATCTTACGCTTTCCTCTATAACCTCGTCGGATATTCCTACCTTATGATAATCCTCGTAATAATCCTTAATGCCCTTTAATATATCTATGCTCTCGCTTATCGACGGCTCATCTATAATTACCGGCTGAAAACGTCTTTCGAGCGCGCTGTCCTTTTCGATATGCTTCCTATACTCTGAAAGCGTCGTCGCGCCGATAATCTGAATTTCACCTCGTGCGAGCGCCGGCTTTAAAATATTCGCCGCGCTCATAGCGCCCTCCGCGTCGCCCGCGGCCACAATATTATGAATCTCATCGATTACCAAAATAACGTTTCCCGCTTCCTCCGCTTCCTTTAAAAGCGTCGTAAGTCTTGCCTCAAACTGACCTCTGAACTGCGTTCCGGCGACAAGCGCCGCGAAATCCAAAAGATAAAGCTGATACCCGAACAGCTTCGGCGGCACGTTCTGCTCGAAAATGCGGCACGCCAAGCCCTCCGCGACAGCCGTTTTGCCGACGCCCGGCTCGCCCAAAAGCACGGGATTGTTTTTGGTTCTGCGGTTTAAAATCTGTATAACCCTGTCAATCTCCTCGCCGCGGTTTACGACTCTGTCTACCTTGCCCAAAGCCGCTTTTGCGGTTAGATTTGTTCCGTAGGTGTCGAGCATACTTTTTTTCTTCTTGCCGTGCTTGGACTTTTTTGCGTTCTTTTGCTCGTTTTGAGAATTGTTGCTCTGCGCGCCGTTGTTTGATGTGTTCCCTCCGTTTCCTCCAAACGAGCCGAACAGCTTTGACAACATCTCGTTTAACGGCGCCGTAGCCGCGCCGCCCTCCTCGCCGTCGTCAACAATACCGGATATCTGCATCATTCCTTTTAATTCATTTTCATCCATATCATTGACGTTATCCATAAATTCCGACATTTGATTATTAAGCGTGTCAAGCTCGTTTTCGGGAAGATTGAGATTATCTATCATTTTATCCAGCGGAGCTAACCCGAGCTGCTTTGCGCACGACAAGCAAAATCCCTCGTTGGATGTGCGGTTTCCCTCCATCTTGGTAATGAACAAAACCGCCGGATTTTTATTGCATCTTGAACATAACTGCATCTTGAACTTTCCTTTCTCCACTTATATTGTAAAGGGTTCCCCCAAATTTTTTATTTTATATATTGAAG
>JAJPXA010000068.1 GCA_021205715.1 Bacillota bacterium | reverse complement strand
CAAGGGATTGGTCGCCCGTTAAAACCCCTCAGTCGCCTAACGGCGCCAGCTCCCCTAACAGGGGAGCCTTGCAAAGCGCTATCCGAAAGCCTCCCCTACTAGGGGAGGTGGCACGGCGCAGCCGTGACGGAGGGGTTTACACCCCATAAACAAAAATTTACATTACAACCGACCCACCACCAGTATACCACACCCATATATTTAAAGTCAAATTTCGGCTTTAAAAAACTGTTTTATTGTATTGATATATGCTTTTTTATATGATACAATTACTGTAAATTAAAATTTTTCAAAGGAGAGAGAAAAAATGGCAATGAAGGATTATGAATTTTGGTTTGTTGTCGGAAGCCAGTTTTTGTACGGCCCCGAGGTGCTTGACATCATCGACGAGCGCGCGCGGGAAATGGCGGACAAGCTCAACGCGAGCGGAAAGCTGCCCTGCAAAATCGTTTACAAGGTAACGGCAAAAACACCGGAGGAGATAACGAACGTCGTAAAAGAGGCGAACTATACCGACAAATGCGCGGGAATTATCACCTGGTGCCACACATTCAGCCCGTCGAAGATGTGGATAAACGGCTTCGCGCTTCTGCAAAAGCCGTACTGTCACTTCGCGACACAGTACAACCGCGAAATCCCCAACGAGGAGATTGATATGGACTTTATGAACCTCAACCAAGCCGCGCACGGCGACCGCGAGCACGGCTTTATCGCGGCGCGCCTCCGTATGCCGCGCAAGGTTATCGCGGGATATTGGCAGGACGAGGACGTCCAAGAAAGACTCGGCAGCTGGATGAGAGCGGCTGTGGGCGCGGCATTCAGTAAAAACCTGAAAGTTATGCGCTTCGGCGACAATATGAGAAACGTCGCCGTAACCGAGGGCGATAAAGTCGGCGTTCAGGAAAAGCTCGGCTGGCAGGTAAACACCTGGCCCGTGGGAACGCTCGTCGAATACATAAACGAGGTTTCCGACGAGGAGGTCAGCTCCATGATGAGCGAGTATAACGAAAAATACGAAATGAACACCGACAATCTCGACGCGGTTCGCTATCAGGCAAAGGAAGAGCTGGGGATAAAGAGAATGCTCGACGACGAGGGCTGCAAGGCGTTCACAAACACGTTCGAGGATTTGTACGGAATGGAGCAGCTCCCGGGACTCGCGACACAAAGACTTATGGAAAAAGGCTACGGCTACGGCGGCGAGGGCGACTGGAAAGTTTCAGCCATGACCGCGGTATTAAAGGCTATAAGCGAGGGACAGACAGGCGGCACGGCGTTTATGGAGGACTACACATACCACCTTGTAAAGGGCAGCGAATACTCCTTGGGCGCGCATATGCTTGAGGTATGCCCGAGCGTCGCGGCGGAGAAGCCGAAAATCGAGGTGCATCCGTTAGGCATAGGCGGCAAGAGCGATCCGGCAAGACTCGTTTTCGAGGGTCACCCCGGCGACGCGATTGTGGTAAGCCTCGTGGATATGGGCGGCAGACTCCGCCTTATCGTTCAGGATATCGAATGCGTAAAGCCGATTATGCCGATGCCGAATTTACCGGTCGCGCGCGTGATGTGGAAGGCTATGCCGAACCTCACCACAGGCGTTGAGTGCTGGATAATGGCGGGCGGCGCGCATCACACCGTGTTAAGCTACGACGTCACTGCGGAACAAATGGAGGACTGGGCGGCAATGATGGACATAGAATACGTCCATATCACAAAAGACACCACCGTGTCAACCCTTAAAAACGACCTCTTCTTGGCGGATCTTGCCTGGAAATTAAAATAACCGAATAAAAATTCAGAACATAAAACAAACGAGCCGGCGATGCCGGCTCGTTTTCTCGTTAATATGATTTTTGTTTCACTGCCGAGATGTCATAAAAGCGCCTCAATCCGCGCTGTCGTCGGCATCTCTCAAAGCGGCAAGTCCCTTTTCGCCCGTGCGGATACGCATTGCGTCGTCCACCGGCTGAACAAATACTTTACCGTCGCCGACCTTACCCGTCGCGACCTCGCTCAAAGCGGAAAGAATTACCGGAACAAGCTCGTCGTCTATAACCGTTTCAATCTTTATTTTCGGCAAAACGTGTTCCTCATAAGTAACGCCGTTATAAACATAGGTCTTTCCCTGCTGCGTGCCGAATCCGCTGATGTTTGAAAACATCGCGCCGCCGACCCCGCATGAGATAAGCAAATTTTTCACTACCTCAACCTTTCCGGGATTAACAACTATTTCAATCTTTTTCATACAAGTCCTCCTTAAACAGCCGCGGAGCTTACCTTAACAAACTCGCCCAAGGGCTTTTCCGCAACGATTTTTCCATTCTCCGCGACAAGATTTCCGCGCACAAAGGTCGCCATCGGCTTGCCGGTAAACTCCATTCCGTCATAAAGGCTTCCCTCGTGAGTGGAATAGGTTTTTGTCGAGTCAAAAGTCCATTTTTTGTGCGGGTCAAAGATAACCGCGTCAAGATCCGCGCCGACCTTCAAAGCGCCCTTCTGCGGGTACATACCCAAAGCTCTCGCGGGATTTTCGCTCATAAGCTTAACAAACTCGTTTATGGAAATCTTTCCCTTGTTTACGCCCTCGGAATACATCGCGGTCATAAGCACGCTCATTCCGTCGCCGCATCCGGGCTGCGCCTTCCAAAAATCGCCGCCGATTGCGTTCGTGTGATAGCTGTAATTTGTTGTGTCGGTGCCGATACACGTTATTATTCCCTTGCGGATGCCCTCCCAAAGCATATCCTTGTCGGACATCGTTCTGATGGGCGGATTAACCTTAGCCTGATGGTTCCAGTCAATATCGGTATACGCCTTTTTATCCTCGGTGCTGAACATAAGATAATGCAAGCAGGTTTCACCCGTAATATCAAATCCCTTGCTCAGGAAATATTCGAGCTGCTCAACCGTTTCCTTCGCGCTTATATGCACAATATACACGGGGCATCCCGTAAGTCTGCCTATGTACGCGACCTTGCACAAATCCATAACCTCGCACACGCCCGGATGCGAGCGGTTGAATATATCGATATAGTTGCAGCCGATAGGCTCTTCCTTTTCGATAGGTGCGGAAACCTCCTTCATAATATCCGGATCCTCACAGTGAATCATAGCCTTTACAGGGCCCGGCTGCGACGCGAGCTTCGTGAAAGCTCTGTAAATGAAGTCGTTGGTATATCCCTCCTCAGGATGACCGAATATCTTAGCCGAAGCGCCCTTGTATCCGAGGAAAAACTTCGCGGTCGAAAGGAATCCCTCCTTGCGAAGCTCGTTAAACTCGTCAACCTCGCCGTCGTTTCCGACGCCCAAATAATATCTCATATCAACATACGCGTTTTCAATCGCGCCCTTGGCATTGTTGATTTTATTCTTAACGCCGGTAACCTTAACGCCATTAGGCCCGTTACCCTCAACGGTCGTATTAATCACGGTCACACCGCCGACAGCGGCTGCCTGAGATTCGCTCTTTACGTCCTCGTAATATCTCTCGACGCCCTTTACCGAACCGTCGGGATTTTTATCCAAGCCGAGATGGCAATGCGGCTCGATAACTCCGGGCATAACCAAAAGTCCCTTAGCGTCATATGTTTTCTCGCTTTCGGGCATTTCGTTGTCGCTGCCTATCGCGGTGATAATACCGTCCTTCGCGGCAATAGCGCCCTTAACAATTCCGTTATTCGTACAAATAAGTCCGTTTTTAATTACAATATCCGCTTTCATTTTTTCGTCCTCCTTTAAAATTTGTTTGGTCTGTGAGCATACGGACCGGCAAAATTACCGTTCGCCGCTACAACTCCGTACAGCTCGGGACGTCTGTCCCTTTTATAGTTCATCAGCTTATGCGCCTCAAGTATTTCGTCAAGGTCGACATCCGCCGCGACATACTCCCACTGCTCATCCGCGAGAGTGTCTATCATTTCTCCCATAGGGCCTGCTATAAAGGTTTTTCCGAAATGATTTCTCGGCTTTTCCTCGCCCTCGACCTGCTCCTCGCCCGCTCTGTTAAGTCCTATAACGAACGTGTGCGTTTCAAACGCGCGCGTTTGAAGCTCGGTCTGGAAAAACGGGCCTCTGAAGCCCCATGTGCAGGCGGGCACGAAAATCATCTGCGCGCCCTGAAGATACAGCGACTGCCACGTCATCGGGAACGAGCGGTCGTAGCAGATAAGCATACCGACCTTTACGCCGTTGTCAAGCTCAAATACCGGCAAAATATTGCCCGGCTCAAAATAGTAGCTTTCGTTTACCGGCATCTCGCTTGCGGGTATATGAGTCTTTCTGTAAATTCCGATAAGCCCGCGCGTAGGGGAAACAAGTCCCACGGTGTTGTAATAGTGAGTAACATTAAACTCGGACGCCTTTTCGAAAAACGAGTAAACGATATGAACGCCGAGCCGAGCGGCTTCCTTAATCATTCGCGTCGTCGTGACGCCCGTGTGCGCGTCCTCGGCGTAAGCGAACCACTTATCGTCGGTGGTAACGCCGAAATACGCATAGGTCATCGCCTCGGGGAAAACGCAGACATACGGCTTTTTACCGTCCTTGCCCTCCTCCTCGCTTACGGCTCTCTCAAGAAGCGCGATATGCTTTTCGAGATAGCTCTCCTTCGTGTCGCCGTCTTTAAACGTTCCGGGCTGAAGCCCGCATATTTTAAGTTTCATAGCATTTCAGTCCTTTCCGTTACCAAATATTATGGGTGGGGATATACGGTCCGCCGAAGTTACCGCTTGCCGCGACAATTCCGTACAATTCGGGACGTCTGTCGCGCTTGTAATTCATCAGCTTATGCGCCTCCTTGATTTCGTCAAGGTCAACGACCGCCGAAATATACGCCCATTTTTCATCGTCAAGGGATACAATCTTATCACCCATCGGGCCCGCGATAAGAGTTTTGCCGAAATGATTTCTCGGCTTTTGCTCGCCCTCGACCTGCTCCTCTCCCGCTCTGTTAAGTCCCACAACAAACGTGTGCGTTTCAAACGCGCGCGTTTGAAGCTCCGACTGGAAATGCGGCGCTCTGAAGCCCCATGTGCAGGCGGGAACAAATATGATTTGCGCGCCCTGAAGATACAGCGCCTGCCACGCCGGCGGGAACGAGCGGTCATAGCATATAAGCATTCCCACCGTAACGCCGTTGTCCAACTGAAATACCGGAAGTATATCGCCGGGTTCAAAGTAATATTTCTCATAAACCGGCGTCGGATTTGCCGGAATATGCGTTTTTCGGTACTTTCCGATAAGACCCCTTGTCGGCGAAACAAGGCAGACCGTATTGTAATAATGCGTCACCCCGTACTTTACCGCCTTTTCAAAGAGCGAATATACAATATGCACGCCAAGCTCCTTCGATTCCTTAAGCATCCGCGTTGTTGTAACGCCCGTATGCGCGTCCTCGGCAAAGGAAAACCACTTGTCGTTCACGGTCGAGCCGAAGTACGCGTAGGTCATCGCCTCCGGGAAAACGCAGACATACGGCTTTTCGCCTTTTTCTGTTTCCTCGCTCACAGCCTTATGCAGCAAAGCGATATGCTTTTCGAGGTATCCCTCGACCGTGTCACCCTTTTCAAACGACGCCGGCTGCAATGCGGAAATTTTTAATTTCATTTCTGATCATTCCTTTCTGATTTCGATAAAATCGCCGATGTTACATAAATTTTACCGCGTATCACCTCTATTCTCCGTCTATGGCGCCGCTTTTGCCGCCGTCGGATTTTCCCTGCTGTAAAATTGTTTTTATTTCTCTCTTCTGCTGTCTGCGCTCAACCGAAACCGACACGACAATCGCTATAATAAGCGCCGCGCCGTAGAATACGTCCTGAACCGCCGAATTGATTCCCATAAGCGAAAGTCCCGTAGTGCCCGTTACCAGGAAATACACCGCGATAACGCATCCCCACGGATTAAATCTTCCGGGCGATATAACGGTCGAGCTGAGATATACCGCGGCGAACGCCGGCATAAGATAATTAAGACCGGAGTTGGTGCTTGCCGCGCCGAGAACACCCAGCTGCAAAACACCCGCTATGCCCGAGAAAAATCCCGCCGCCACGAAACAAAGAAATCTGACGCGTTTAACGTTAATTCCCGAAAGCTTCGCAACGTTTCTGCCTCTGCCGACGATAATCAATCTTTTGCCAGCCGACGTAAACGTGAAAAAGTAAAACAGTATAAGCGTAATTATTATCATATAGAAGAATATCGGAGAAATGCCGAATATTCTGCTGCTGTATACCGCGCTTACAAGTCTTGTGTCAACACCGGTAATCGTCGTCGAATTGCTTATCAGGATAACCATACCCGTAATAAGCGTCTGCATACCCATTGTGATTACAAACGGGTTTATATCGAGTATCGCCGAGAAAAGTCCGTTTATCGCGCCGACCAGGCAGGCGATAACCAGGGAAAGAATAATCGCAATCCATATCGGAAATCCCCACCAAACGTTCATAATCGCCACCATCATACTCGTTAAGGTCATATTTGCCGCGACCGACATATCATAGTCGCCCGCGATAAGCGGAATCATAATCGCGAGCGAAAGCACCGCGACCGCCGCCTTTGAGGACAGCATTGACGTAATATTATTCCACGTCGCAAAGGTATCGGGCATAATAACCGAATACACAATTATCAAAACAATCCAAACCGCCACGACCGCGTATTTTTGCATAAAAGTCCCAAAGCTAAACTTCTTCTCTTTCATAATGTTCCACCTCTTCAGCTTGCCGCTTCCGTTTCAACGGCAAAGCACATTTTTGTAATATTTTCCTTGGTGATTTGCGCCCCGACAAGCTCACCGTGTATTCTGCCCTTCACGAGGATAATAACCCTGCTGCAAATCTGTTCAAGCTCCTCGTAATCGGAGCTTGAGCAAAGCACAGCGGCTCCGTTTTTGGCAACAGTGTCTATATGCCGGTATATTTGCTGCCGCGCGCCGACATCGACGCCCTGCGACGGCTCGTGAAGTATCAAAAGCTCCGGCTGCTCCTGAACCCATTTAGCCAAAAGCACCTTTTGCTGATTTCCTCCCGAAAGCTGCGCGAAATTCACGAGCGGGTTCGCGGGACGCACGTCGAATTTTTTCACAAGCTCCTCGGCGTTTTGGCGCAGTCCCTTTTTCTGAAGGAAGTAAGGGCGATACCTGTACGTCACCTGCATATTTATATTATCCTCCACCGACAAGTCGCCGATTCCTCCGGAGCCCGCGCGGTCAACCGGAATCAAGGATATTCGGTTATCCACCGCCTTGCGCGGCGAAAATGTCGAAAGATTGTTCTTTCTTCCGTTTATCGTAAGCGTGCCGGATTGATAATCCTGCGCTCCGCACAGAATATACGGAAGCTCCTCAAAGCCCGAGCCTATAAGTCCCGTGACTCCAACTATCTCTCCGGGATGTATGTCAATATCCAAATCGTTTATTATCAGACCGTTCGCGCCTCGCACGCTGACGGACGCGCGTTTCTTGTGATTTTTGTCCTCGACCGAATTATCGCGCTCCGTGTTGTGATATTTTTGCAGCTTTTTGCCCAAAATAATTTCCACTATTTTTTCCTTGGAGCATTGCTTCGTTATTCCCTCGCCGACATTCATTCCGTCGCGAAGCACCGTAAATCCGTCGGTCAGCTCTATAACCTCGTCAATGTCGTGCGATACGAACATTACGCTTATTCCCTCGCTCGCGATTCCTCTGACAAGACCGAAAAGCGTGCTGACCTCCGAGCGCGGCAGGAATACCGTCGGCTCGTCGAGAATGAGAAGACCGCGCTTCTTCTTTTTTACAATGTCGCTTATTTTCAAATTTACAACCGCTCTTATTATGGCGAACATCGCCTTTTCCACCGATGTCAAATTCGCGACCGTGCTGTCGGGGTTGATATTAAGTCCGTAACGCTCGAAAATCTTTTTCGCCTCGATTTTCTCCCTATGCCAGTCCACCTTATATTTATTTTCGGTGGAAAGCTGAGTTAAAAGCCAGTTTTCAAGCACGGTAAGCGACGGAATAAGACCCAAGTCCTGATGCACAAAGCTTATGCCGTACTTCATAAAGCCGCCCGGCTCGATAGGCAGCGGCACCTTTTCGCCGTTTATCCAAATCTCGCCGCCCTTATCCGGCTCGTGATAGCCGGCAAGAATCTTTATCAGTGTGGATTTTCCGCAGCCGTTCTGACCCAAAAGTCCATGCACCTCGCCCGGGCGTATAACCAAATCAATTCCCTTTAACGCCCGAGTTGTTCCGAAGGTCTTGGCTATTCCCCTCACGAATAAATTTGTTTCGGACGGATTAATATTTATATTTGGCATATTTTCTCCTCGCCTTTCTGTTGTTGTTTTAAAACAGCGCCGACCGGCAACACCGGACGGCGAGCCTTAAAAGCGCTCCGCCGTCCCATTGCCGCGCAATATTCGTTAATTATGAAAGCATCCAAAGCTTGCGGTAATATTCGATATAGCTGTCGTCATAACCGCCGAAGCCCGCTGTTCCGCTGCTGTCAAGCGCATTTTCGATATTTGCCGAATCCCAGAAATACATCGACGGATTCTCATCCTCGAGAGGCTCGTCGCCGTTAAGAATACGGAAAATCTGATCAAGGCTGCAATACGCCATAAGCTCCAGGCACTCGCCCAAATCCGCGTCAACACTGCCCTTGTTTACAAGATCGAGAACGTCCGGCGTTCCGTTATATCCGTTGCACTTAACCTCTCCGGTTTTGCCCGCGCCCTCGATTCCCGCGGTTACATACAATAACGTCGAGTCAAAGCACGCGATAATGTAATCGATATTGGGATCCGCGACAAGCGCGTTCTGAATTTCCGTCTGAACCTTTGTCGACCAATCCGGGCACACAACACTTATCTTCGATGTCTTAGCGTTCGGAGCGTAATCCTCAAACGCGCTGTTGATACCCTTTTCCATCGCCTTTGACGCCATAAGGTCGTCAGATGTAAGGAACAAATAATCTCCGTCGACGCCCGCCGAGTTTATAGCGTAAAGCGCGAGCGCGCGTCCGAACTCCTCATATCCGGCAGGCAGACAATATGTCGCGCTGCATCCGTCGGCATCCTCAAAGTCGTGGAAATGAACGTCCACAACCGGTATGCCCGCCGCCTCCGCGGCGTCAACCTGCGGGCTGATTTCCTCCATAGTAACTCCCGAGAACGCGAGTATTATATCGTATTTCTGATTTATGGCGGTTTCAATTCCCTCTACCCATTTCGCACTCGTGCCGTCCGTCGCGAATATGTACGCGTCAACGCCGATTGAGTCGCATATGGATTTAATGTTGTCACAGGTTGTCTGTGAAAATTTTACCGTATAGTTTCCGGGAAGTATGAATATTTTCTTTCCCTTCATAATCGACAGAACGTCAATCGCCTCGGCGCCCTCTACGCTGTAGCTTCCCGTTTCCGTCATATACTTTGACAATTCCTCGCTGAGCTCTTCCGTTGAATGAGCCGCGGTAACCGCCTCACCGTCCGATGTGCCGGATTGTCCGCCGCAGCCGGCAAAACACATAATCAGCGCGAAGGCTGTAAA
>JAJPXA010000086.1 GCA_021205715.1 Bacillota bacterium | reverse complement strand
GCTGTAGCAGCTCTCGCGGTTGCTATGGGCACAGCGGCTATGGCTGCATCCGTAAGCGGTGATGTTGCGGGTTCATTTGACGAAGACGCGGGTACGCTTACACTTACGACAACTTTGTCGAACACAGCTACAATCCTTGTTCTCGACAAAGACGCTGATGTGACTGCTGTAACAGATGATGATATCTTGTATATCGATCAGACATCAACAGGCAGCTTCGGCACAATGGGTCTTCTTGGCGGTACAGATTTGGCTGACGGCAAGTATCCTATCATGGTAGGCTACTACGATGCTGATGATGAGTTCGCTATCTTGGAAGGCACGCTTACGATTGGTGATGTAGCTACTGTTCTTATCGGCGATGTAAGTCTTGACGAGAAAGTTACATTGACCGACGCTATGCTCATTGTAAGACATTATGCGGGAAGCGCAACAATTACTGATGAAACGGCTTTGGCTGCTGCGGACACCAGTGGTGATGACAAGATTACATTAGGTGACGCTACTTACATCGTAATGTATTATGTAGGCAACACTGACAGAGCAGGAAATGTTGGCTCATACAAATAATGCGTTAAAGAATGACAATTTTATAAGATAAAGGAGTTTTAGAATAATGAAAAATAAAAAGATTATATCTTTGATTTGTGCATTGTCTATGGTTTTTTCGATGTTCTCGGCATTTTCTGTATTTGCTGATGACGAAAAGGGAATTACTTTAACAAGTTCTCTTTCTGATGACGGCACAGAAATTACAATTGACGCTACGGCAACTGGCGTTACATATCCGGTATATAGCTTTGGTATAGCTATAGAGGTTCCGGACGGTGTTGAAGCTGACGATGTTACATTGTCGGACTCGACCTTGACAAAGACAGTTATCGACGGTGTTTTGACAATTGCGTATCTTGATTTGACAGGTGCCGGTGCTACATTCGAAGATGATTTGCTTGTTACTATAACAATAGCTCTTGATTCGGCACTTTCGTCAAACTATACAGCAACTTTGCTTGACAAGTCTTCAATAGAGGATGCGAACGGTGAAACTACTGTTGCAGACGGTATGACTGCATCAAGCACAACAGTTGCAAAGTGGGTTGACCCGGATGCACAGACAATATCGACAGATAACAGACCTGCTAAGGCAACTGAAGATTCAGATGATGATACTCCGCAGGATGTTGTAGCGGACGGAAAGGGTATTGCTCTTTCAAGCTCGATAGACGAAACAAACACAGTTGTAACAATTGTTGCTAAAGCTAATGAGGTATCTTATCCGGTATATACCTTTGGTATAGCTATGGAACTCCCGGACGGTGTTGAAGCTGATGATGTTGAATTGTCAGATTCAACCTTGACAAAGACAGTTATTGATGGTGTTTTGACAATCGCATACCTTGATTTGACAGGTGCTGGTGCTACATTTGAAGATGACGAGCTTGTAACTATTACAATCACATTGCCGTCAGCTTTGACAGATGCAACTGCATTCACCTTGCTTGAGAAATCTTCAATTGAAGACGCAAATGGTGAAATAACAGGTTCAGACGGTATGACTCTTACAAGCACAATTGTTACTCCTTACGAGGAAGAGCAGGATTCAGTTGCTGAATTTGACTTTGATGAAGTTGTAGGTTCAGACGGTGTATCGGCTATCGAAGATGCTGATGAATCATCAGAAGTTGGTTTGGTTATCACATTCTATGATGAGGAAGGCAACGAATATGACGCTGTATACGGAACAGACTTTGTTCTTAAGGACAGCGACGGCAACATCCTTACAAAGACTCAGTATACAAACGTAATCGGCGGTTATGACGCTGACACATTGGATGACCTTATTGCAGGCGGTACGCTTGTTATCTACAACGACGAAATAGCTTCGGTTGTAACCAAGGTTGTAGCTTGGGGTGACGCGGAAGACGGAGAGGCTCCGATTCTTGCAACAAACGAAGTAACTGTATCGGAAGATAGCAATTCATCGTCATCAACAAAGACACCGAAGATTACTCTTACCGTTTCACCGACTACGGTTTACGTTGGCGACAAGGTAACTGTTACGGCTACTGTTAAGTATTACACAGATGATGGTGAAGTTACAATCTACACAGACGACGACAGCCTTGATCATATGACGGCTTCGGGTCTTAAGGCGGGTACTTCAACCAACCAGAAGGCTACGGCTACATTCACGGCTGCTCTTAAGGGTACCGCGACAATCTACGCTGTATATACATATACAGATGATGAGGGTGAAACCCAGGTATCTGACATTGCGGAAAAGGATATTACAATTAAGACAGAGTCTTCAAGCTCATCGAGCAGCAGCGGCGGCAGCTCATCAAGCAGCAGCAGCGGCAGCGGCGATGTTGCAAGCGGAAACTACAGCAACAACGCTACAATTAACTACACCGCAAGCTTCTCAGACCTTGACGATGTATCGTGGGCACAGGAAGCTATCTACGGTCTTGCAAGCAAGAACGTAATCTCGGGTTACGAGGACGGCACATTCAGACCGAACAACAATATCACAAGAGCAGAGTTCGCTAAGCTCCTTGTATTGACATTCGGTTATGGCAGCTTCACAGGCGCAAGCGCTAACTTCAGCGACGTTCCCACAACTCATTGGGCATATGACTACGTTGCAATCGCATACACCTTGGGTGCTATCACAGGATACGATGCTGATACATTCGGTCCGGACGACAACATCACAAGAGAGCAGATGGCAACTATGATTTACAGACTTGTAAAGAACTACGACGTAACTCTTACATTGGTTGAGGATGCTATCACATTCGATGATGATTGGGCAATTTCAGACTACGCGAGAGAGTCGGTTACAATGCTTCAGCAGGCTGACGTTATCAACGGTATGGGCGACGGAACATTCGCTCCGCAGGATAGCGCAACCAGAGCTCAGGCAGCGGTTATGCTCTATAAGTTCGTAAACTAATTGAGTTTAGTTCGAGAATATAGCAATTTTAAAAAGGCAATCCGTAAGGATTGCCTTTTTTGTGTAGACCCCTCGGTCGAGGAACCCCTCAGTCACGGCTAAAGCCGCGACAGCTCCCCTAGTAGGGGCGCCTTTTGGGGCGCCTTAGGGTTAGCAGGGCGGTGAGAATCGCATGGGCGGCGTCGGGCTTGGACATCAGCGGCAGTTCCGTTACGCCGTCTTTGGTGATAAGCGTTATGACGTTCGTGTCCGTGCCGAAGCCGGCGCCCTCGGTTTTGAGGTTGTTCGCGGCTATCATATCCGCGTTTTTCGCGGTCAGCTTTTTGCGCGAGTTCTCGACGAGATTTTCCGTTTCCATTGAAAAGCCGCATATGAGCTGCCCCGCGCGCTTGTTTTCGCCGAGCGCTTTTAATATGTCCTTTGTGCGCGTCAGCTCGATTGACATATCGCCGCCGCTTTTCTTTATCTTTTCCGCAGCCGTTCGCGCGGGCGCGTAGTCGGCGACCGCCGCCGCCTTGATTATGATGTCCGCGTCGGCGCGCGTCATTACCGCGCGGTACATATCCTCCGCGCTCGCGGCGTCGATAACGTTCATATATTTCGGGAACTCGACCTCGGTACTGCCCTTTACGACCGTGACGTCCGCTCCGCGCGCCGCCGCCGCGCAGGCTATAGCAAGCCCCATTTTGCCCGTCGAGCGGTTGCTGATAAAGCGCACCGGATCGATGCTCTCGCGCGTCGCGCCCGCCGTAACCAGTACCGATATGCCCGCCATATCCTTTTCGCAGGAAATTTCCCGCACGATAACGTCGTACAAGTCCTTTTCGGCGCACATTCTTCCGTCGCCCTCGTCGCCGTTGGCGAGCATTCCGCGCTCCGGCCCCACAAATTCATAGCCGAACCGCTTGAGCTTCTCTATGTTTTCAGCCACAATCCGATTGTGATACATATTGTGGTTCATCGCCGGCGCGATTATCGTCTTTTTCGCGTATGCCGCGAGCGTCGTAGTCAGCATATCGTCGGCTATGCCCGACGCGATTTTGCCTATCACGTTCGCCGTCGCCGGCGCGATAACGAAAATGTCCGCCTTTTTCGCGAGCGCGACGTGCTCCACGCTGTATTCAAAATTCCGATCGAATGTGTCGGTCAGGCACTTCCTCTTCGTGAGCGTTTCAAACGTGAACGGCGTTATGAAATTTTGCGCGTTTTTCGTCATTATTACGTCAACCTCCGCGCCCGCTTTTATCAGCATCCGCGCGAGATTCGGTATCTTATACGCGGCTATTCCGCCGCATACTCCCAAAACTACCGTTTTTCCTTTAAGCATATGCATAACTCCTTAATTTTAAATTTATCTTTATTTTACCACATCGGCGCGCATATTGCAAATGCAAACGGCGCGTTCACGGTGCGACATTTATTGCGCGTTTTGGTCATTTATTGTGTTATTTTTAAAAGATATTTATTTTCGGGCGCGTATATGGTATAATTTTCTTAGGTATGTTACAAGGTGCGAACTTACGAATTTTTACGCGTCAGAGGTGAACAAAATGAGCAATGACAACAAAAAACACACCGTCTTGGCAATTGAGGACGACGATGCCGATAGAGCGCTTTTGGAAGAAATTTTATCGGATAAATATACTCTTATCGCGGTTTCGACCGCGCGGGAGGCTTTTGACGCGCTCGATGATTTGGGCGAGAAAATTTCGGTAGTTTTGCTCAATCTCGCGGTTAAGGATGTTGACGGGTTTGAATTTTTAAGAATTTTCAGAACGCGCCCCGAAAGCACCCTGATTCCCGTTATTGCCGCGTCCGCTAACGCGGATTCGGAGGCGGAGGCGCTTCGGCTCGGCGCATATGATTTTGTGCATAAGCCGTATGACACGGAGATTGTTTCGCTGAGGGTTGAAAATGTTTTCCTCAAAAGTCAGTACGCGTCGCTGCGCGAGGTGAAAGCGGTTTACGAGCTGGATACCCTCACCGGTTTGTACAATAAAAACAAGTTTATCGAGGAAACGCGCCGTATGCTTTCAAGGCACGGTGACCGCCGCTTTTCCGTCGTTAGATTCGATGTGAACAGATTTCACCTTATAAACGCGTATTTCGGCTTGGAATTCGGCGATAAGGTGCTTATCGATATTGCGAAAAAGCTGCGGACGATGCTTAATGACGGCTTTGATATATGCACCTACGGCAGAATAAATAAGGATATATTCATATACTGTATTCCCACGGCGGACAAGGCGGTGATTGAAAATACGGTGAAAATTATGAGCGATTTCCTTAAAGGCAGAAGCCGCTTGTTTAAAATGCAGATTTGCTGCGGCATATATATTGTCGAGGATAACAATATGAGCGTGACGTCGATTTACGATAAGGCGAATATCGCTTCGAAAGGCTGCAAGGATAGCTACACGAATTATTTTGAGTATTACTCGAAATCCTCGGACGATAAGGCGAAGGAAGAGCAGGAAATCGTAAACGATATGGAAAAAGCTGTCGCGAACAAGGAGTTTGAGGTTTGGTATCAGCCCAAATACGACATTATCCATAACGCGCCCGTCGGCGCGGAGGCGCTGGTCAGATGGCGGCATCCGATGCGCGGTCTTATTCCGCCGAATAAGTTTATTCCCGTTTTTGAGAACAACGGTTTTATTACCACCCTTGACTTCTATGTTTGGGACAGGGCGTGCGCCGATTTGGCGGATTGGCTCGCGGTGGGCGTGGAATACCCGATTTCGATAAACGTTTCGCGTGTTGATTTAATCGAAACACCGGTTGTCGATACGCTTAACGAGTTGACCGCGAAGTATAATATTCCGCATCGGCTGCTTAATATCGAGGTGACCGAGAGCGTTTACACGGAAAAACCGCAGCTTCTTATAGATATTGTGAGCCGCTTGAAGGCGGACGGATATTTTATTTATATGGACGATTTCGGCAGCGGATATTCGTCGCTCAGCCTTTTGAAGGATATAGACGTTAACGTTTTGAAGATTGATATGCAGTTTTTTGAAAAGGGCGTTCTTGAGAAAAAGAGCAAAAATATTTTGGCGTCCATTATAAGGATGGCGAAGCTTTTGGATATGTCTGTTGTCGCGGAGGGCGTCGAAACGGAGGAACAGGTTAAGTTTTTGAAGGCGTGGGGCTGCGAGTATGTTCAGGGATATTATTTCGCGAAGCCGATGCCGAGAAAGGATTATGAGGACTATTTGGAACGCTGCGCGTCGTAGTCGGATATAATAAAAAATCCGCGTTTCGCGGATTTTTTTGCATTTATTTCAGCAGATTATAAACCTCGTTGCGAAGCTCGTAATCGGTGTCGAACAAGCCGCGTATCGCGGATGTGCGCGTTTTCGCGCCGGACTTTTTTATTCCGCGCGCGGTCATACAGCTATGCTCGCCCTCGACGATAACTATAACGTCCTCAGTTCCGCATACCTTTTGCATAATCTCGGCAATGTCCGAGCATATGCGCTCCTGGAGCTGGAGGCGCTTTGAAACCATATCGCATATGCGCGCGATTTTTGAAAGCCCTATAACCTTGCCGTTCGGAATATATCCGACGTGGCATTTCATATTGTACATAAGCGCCAGATGATGCTCGCAGTATGAGAATACCTCGATGTCCTTAACCAGTACCAAATCACGCGATTTTTCCGCCTCGAAGCATTTGTTGAACATCTCGGCTATCTCGTCGTTGGTGTACCGCATACCCTCGAATACCTCGTCGTACATACGCGCGACTCTGTCGGGCGTTTCACGCAGTCCCTCGCGGTCGGGGTCGTCGCCAAGCTCGGTTAAAATCGTGCGGATTGCCTCCTTTATTTTTTCGTGATTAAATTCCTTTTTCATTACACACCTCGCATATTACTGTCCCATATAATTTTGTGCATTTGCAGCTGTATTCTTACGTCGTTCAGCGCGGGGGTTTCGAGTATATCCCGCACCAGCTCCGCCGGAGCGTACATGCCGTAGACCGCGCCCGCGAAAATATGCGGCATCGCGCTGTAATGCGCGGCTAAAATTTCCGTAATTTCGGTCATTTTACGAACGTCCTCCTTTGAGCCGACTACAAATTTTATTACATCATACGGCTTTAGGTTTAAAAAACGCTCGATTTTCATTTTGTCGTTTTCGCCGCTTGAGGGGAGCTTGTAATCAATCGTGAAAAACAGCTTATCCGTATCGCGTCGGAATTTTTCCACGTCGACCGCGCCGTTTGTTTCGACGTTCACCTCTATGCCTTTGGCTAAAAGCGCGTCTATAAGCGCCTCGGCATCCTTATGTATAAGCGGCTCGCCGCCGGTGAGCGTCACGCGCTTTTGCGTTACGCGCGCGGTGATTTCGGCAACGCTCATTTCGGTGTATTCGCACTCCTCATCCTCGCCGTAGAGCGCGTAGAGCGTGTCGCAGTAGGAGCAGCGCAGATTACATCCGGCAAGGCGTATAAATGTCGCCGTTTCGCCCGCGCGTATGCCCTCGCCGTCGATGCTGTCGAATATTTCAACCACTCTCACAGAAGCTTCACCCTCGCTTTATCGTCGTCCTTATAATAGCTTGCGGTATTGTCCGCGCTTTCCCGGACATCCACGCGGAAGCAGAACGGCTGAAGCTCGTCGCAGATATATTTCGCGATATTTTCCGCGGTAGGGTTGAAATCAACCACATTGTTTATAATTTTATGGTCGAATTTATCCGATATTTTTTTGCGGATAAGCGTAAAATCCATTACCATTCCGTTTTGATCGAGCGTTTCGGAGCGCAGATATATGTCTATTATCCAATTGTGCCCGTGCGGCTCGGAGCATTTCGACTCGTAATCGAGCTTTAAAAAATGCGCTGCGCTTATTTCAAGTCTTTTTCTTACCTCGTACATTCGTTATATCCCCTTTTTGCTTTTGACAAATTCCATATATCCCCTGCGTCTTAAGGTACACGCGGGGCAGTGGCCGCAGCCCTCGCCCTTTATGCCGTTGTAGCAGGTAAGCGTTTTGTTGTATACAATATCAAGCACGCCCAAATCGTCCGCCATCTGCCACGTTTGCGCCTTGTTAATCCACATAAGCGGCGTTTGTATTACGAAGCCGTATTCCATAGCGAGATTGAGCGTGACGTTTAACGATTTTACGAACACGTCGCGGCAGTCGGGATAGCCGGAAAAATCCGTTTCGCAGACACCCGTTACGATGTCGGTTATGCCGTGAGTTTTCGCGTAAATCGCGGCATATGTCAAAAACAGCATATTGCGCCCCTCGACGAATGTGTTTGGCGGCGCGCCCTCGGGCTTCGTTTCCTCAACCGGAATATCCGCGCGCGTAAGCGAGTTCGCGCTTAATTGGTTTATTATCGGCGTGTCGATGACCTCGTAGGGTATTCCCGCGTCGGCGCATATTTCCTTCGCGCATTCAAGCTCCGCCTTGTGGCGCTGACCGTAGTCAAAGCCTACGGCGCTTACGTTTTCTTTTTTGTATTTATTTATCGCCCAAAAAAGGCAGGTTGTCGAATCCTGACCGCCGGACAGTACCACCAGCGCCTTTCTTTCCTTATTTTCCATAGCGTTATCTCCTGTTATAAACTGTTTTCTATATTGTATATCCAAACGCCGTGTTTGTCAATTGTTTTATTGACGCCGCAGTCGGATTTGGGCGGCGCGGCTGTCGAATCGGAAATTAAATAACATAATTGTTTGAATAGCTTTCCGATTTTTTGTCGAGAATATCCTGAATTGTAATGCCGTCCAGGTACTCGTTTATCACCTTGCTCAGTCCGCGCCAAATCGGGAGGGTTACGCAGTCGTCCGCTCTTTCGCACTCTATAGGGTTCTCATCCGCGCATTTAACCGGCGACAGACTGCCCTCGGTAAGACGCAGAATCATTCCGACCGTGTATTTATCGGGCGATTTTGAGAGTTTGTACCCGCCCTGAAAGCCGCGGTTTGCGGTTAAAATGTCGCTGCGGTTGAAAATCGGGACTATCTGTTCAAGGTATTTTTTTGAAACGCCCTGACGCTCGGCTATATCTTTAAGCGAAATAAAGCCGTCGTCCCTATGCTCGGCAAGGTCAATCAGCATTCGCAAAGCGTATCTGCCTTTTGTTGATATTTTCATACTAACACCTCTTTCGTAACTACTATAATAACATATGTTTAGTAGGTTTTCAAGAGAAAATTCGATATTTTTTGTTCGGGGGAGAGGCGCCGCTTACGCAAAAAGGCTGCACCACAGCTTGTGATACAGCCTTCAGACAAATAGCTTTGTCTATGTTAAATCACTCCGCGCTTAATCAGTTGCACATACAAGATACGATTACGATGATGATAAGCACCCAAAGAATCATATCTGTATCAAATTCGCAGTTTTTATTCGAACAGCCGCAGCCGTTGAATTGTGAGCAGCTGTTTACGCCTTCACAACAATCATTCATATTGTTGCCTCCTTTCGCTCTTGATTAGTATATATTATGAGCGGGACGGAGTTTGTGTTACAAGGCGCGGAAAAATTATTATTCGGAAATTTTTATGTTAATTATTTCCGCGCCCGTTTTTTCGGCGTAACGCATTGCCTCATACGCGCCGCCGTCGGAGCGTTTGACATAGCACAATATCACCTCATACATAATTATAGACTATTTAATTATATAATGCAATAG
>JAJPXA010000102.1 GCA_021205715.1 Bacillota bacterium | reverse complement strand
ATAAACCACTTTGGGCGTATCGGAGTACAGCTTTACGGCTATCTTTTTAATATTTAAGATTAGCTCCGTAACGTCCTCCATAACTCCCGGAACGGTTGAAAACTCGTGCTGAACGCCCTCTATTTTTATAGACGTCGCCGCGGCGCCCGGCAATGACGAGAGAAGTATTCTTCTCAGCGAATTGCCCAAGGTTATGCCGTAACCGCGCTCAAGCGGGGATGCGGTAAACCGACCGTATCTTCCGTCGTCGCTCATTTCAACACATTCTATAACAGGCTTTTCCATTTCTATCATTTTATAACCCTCCTTAAAAATTCCGATTTCTGCCGTTTGATGCTTTAACAAAATCAAACCGCATAAACCATAGCAAAAAATGTTTATAATTCCACTTACCGAGGGTAAAATGGCTATTACTTAGAGTACAACTCGACGATGAGATGCTCCTCAACATCATAGTCGATATCATCTCTGTTGGCTAAAGTAACTACCTTTCCGGTAAAGTTTTCTCTATCCATTTCAAGCCACGAAGGGATAAGTCTTTTTTCGTTGGTTTCAACAATTTCCTTAATTCTTACGGAGCTTCTGCTCTTTTCTTTTACGGAAATCACATCGCCTGCCGATACAAGGTATGAAGGAATGTCAACCTTCTTTCCGTTTACCGTGATATGACCGTGATTTACAATTTGTCTTGCCTCACGGCGAGTATTTGCAAGTCCCAAACGATATACTACATTGTCAAGTCTTGACTCGAGAATTTGGAGAAGCATTTCACCTGTAATGCCCTGTCTTTTTGTAGCCATTACATAGTACTTTCTGAACTGCTTTTCAAGAACGCCGTAAATGAACTTTACCTTCTGCTTCTCGTTAAGCTGAAGTCCGTATTCCGACTGCTTTCTTCTGCTCTGCTTCGGATTTCTTCTTGTCGACTTGTCATAACCCATAACCGCGGGATTTATGCCCAAGGTCTTACATCTTTTTAATACAGGTTGTGTATTCTTTGCCATTCTTCGTATTCCTCCTATCTTTCTTAATCAGACTCTTCTGCGCTTAGGCGGTCTGCATCCGTTATGAGGAATAGGTGTTACGTCCTTAATCATCGTAACATCCAGACCTGTTGCTTGCAATGCTCTGATTGCGGCTTCTCTGCCCGCTCCGGGGCCTTTTACATATACCTCAACCGTCTTCATACCGTGTTCCATAGCGGCTTTTGCGGCGGTTTCAGCCGCTGTCTGCGCTGCGAACGGTGTGCTCTTTCTTGAGCCGCGGAAGCCTAAGCCACCGGCGCTTGCCCACGAAATCGCGTTTCCTGCCGTATCGGTTATTGTAACTATTGTATTATTGAATGTCGATCTGATATGAGCCGCGCCCTTTTCGACATTTTTTCTGTAACGACGTCTTGTTCGTGTTGTTTTCTTTGCTACCTTTGCCATTAGCTTAGTCCCTCCTTTTATTTCTTTTTGCCCGCGATAGCCTTAGCCGGGCCTTTACGGGTTCTCGCATTGTTCTTTGTATTCTGACCTCTTACAGGGAGTCCCTTTCTGTGACGAATACCGCGGTAACATCCGATTTCCATAAGTCTTTTAATGTCAAGAGCCAACTGACGGCGAAGGTCACCCTCAACCGTGTAATTCGCGTCTATCACCTCTCTGATGCTGTTTACCTGAGCATCCGTTAAATCCTTAACTCTCGTGTCGGGATTAATGTCCAATTGTGCCAAGATTTTTTGTGAAGTCTTAAGACCAATGCCGTAAATATAAGTAAGACCTACTTCTACTCTTTTTGCATTTGGTAATTCAACACCTGCTATTCTTGCCATACTTTTCTACACCTCCATAATAAAGATATCATCAAAAATTTTTTATAGTGTCGAGGGCTACCATACCCTCTTTGGAGCTTTCGCCCCTATCATAAGTCTTTTTTTCAAAAGACGTTTGAACAAGTCATAAGGTTCGGTTCTCAACCCTGCTTTTGCTTATGCTTAGGGTTTTCGCAAATTACCATAACCTTGCCTTTTCTCTTTATGATTTTGCATTTTTCGCAAATCGGTTTAACTGATGGACGTACTTTCACTTTTCTTACCTCCTATGTTTTTTACGCGAAAACTTTGTTCCACAAGGCGCCGATTATTTGGAACGCCATGTGATTCTGCCTCTTGACAAATCATACGGACTCATTTCAAGCGTAACCTTATCGCCCGGCAGAATTTTAATATAATTCATTCTGAGTTTGCCCGAAATATGCGCCAAAACAACGTGGTCATTTTCAAGTTTTACTCGGAACATCGCATTGGGCAGAGTTTCAATAACAGTGCCCTCTAACTCCAAAACATTATCTTTAGCCATTGTCATTTCCTCCTACTTGTGCCAATGCTTTCCTTAATTCTGAATTTGTAACCTTGCCCGCCGTCCGAAGCTTATTCGCGATAAACTCCGAAACGGTTTGGCTGCACTGCAAATGCTTGATTTTCTTCTTTTTCGGTTTATCAACCTTTCGCAAATCACCATTCGCCATATACACATAATTGCCGTCAACCGCGAGGACGATAAACAAATCGCCTTTGTCGCGTCCCGCCTTTGACCTGACGACAGAACCCACTTCAATCTTCATATATTACCTCTTACAGTGTCAATAATTCGTAACCGTCTTTTGTAACGGCAAGTGTGTTCTCATAATGAGCGGCTAATTTTCCGTCATCCGTGACAATTGTCCAGTCATCGTCAAGCACCGACACCTTCCACGTTCCCTCGGTTATCATAGGCTCAATCGCCAAAACCATTCCCGCCGCAAGACGCAGACCGTGTCCCGCCTTGCCGAAATTGGGAACATTGGGATCCTCGTGAAGGCTTGTGCCTATTCCGTGACCCACCAAATCGCGGACAACTCCGTAACCAAAGCTTTCGGCATACTCCTGTATAGCGTGCGAAACATCTCCGAGCTTCGCGCCGTGCTTTACATATTTGATACCCTCAAAAAAGCTCTGCTTTGTTACGTCTATAAGCTGCTGTGCTTCGGAACTGATTTTTCCGACCGCGTAGGTTCTCGCGGCATCGGAATGCCATCCGTCAAGCACCGCGCCCATATCGACGCTTATTATGTCGCCTTCCTTTAAAACTATCTTATCGCTCGGTATGCCGTGAACGACCTCATCGTTTACCGACGCGCATATCGTTCCCGGGAAACCGTCGTAATTTAGGAAGTTCGGCTTTGCTCCCTTTGAGATAATATAATCATATGCGATTTTATCGAGATACTTTGTCGTCACTCCGGGGCGTATCGCCTTTTCAACAGCCTCAAACGCGCCCTTTGTAACCTCTCCCGATTTTTTCATTTTAGCTATCTGCTTCGGTGTTTTAATCGTTATCATTTGCTCACACCTCAAGCTCAAGCGCTTTGAAAACCTCTTTTGTCGTATCCTTAACCTCAACCTGTCCGTAAGCCTTCACAAGAAGCCCAAGCTCCTCGTAATATGCCTTTATCGGCTCGGTCTGAGTATGATATACATCAAGACGATTTTTAATCGTTTCGGGATTATCATCGCTTCTTTGAATCAAATCGCCGCCGCATTTATCACATTTTCCCTCAACCTCCGGACGGTTAAAGACAATGTTGTACGGCGCGCCGCATTTTGAACATTCACGGCGCGACGAAAGTCTTTCGACTATAACATCATCGTCAACCTCGATTGACAAAACCTTGTCTATCTTAACTCCGGATTCTGTCAAAGCCTGCGCCTGAGCCGTTGTGCGCGGGAATCCGTCAAGGATAAATCCGTTTTCGCAGTCCGGCTCGGCAAGTCTTTCTTTAACCAGGTTAATCATAACTTCGTCGGGAACGAGCTTGCCGCCGTCAATATAGCTTTTTGCCGTTTTACCGACCTCAGTTTCATTTTTAATGGCGGCACGGAGCATAGCTCCGGTCGAAATTGTTTTAATGTTTAATTTCTCTGAAAGTATCTCGCCCTGAGTACCCTTGCCGGCACCCGGCGCGCCTACCAATATTAAATTCATTGTATACCGCCTTTCTTTTTAATCATAGTCGGTTTATGCCGACCGAATTACCTGTTTATCAGTTTAAAAATCCCTTGTAATGACGCATTACCATCTGTGATTCTATCTGTCTTACGGATTCAAGCGCAACACCTTCAACGATGAGAAGCGATGTACCGCCTATCTGCAATCCGCTTATATTGAATATCGCGCCAAGCACAACCGGAAGAACCGCTATAATACCTAAGAACATAGCGCCTATAAGGTTAAGTCTTGACGATATTTTTGAGATATAGTCACTTGTCGGCTTACCCGGTCTGATGCCCGGTATAAAGCCGCCGCTCTTCTTTACGTTATTGGCAATTTCAATCGGATTGAATTGAATTGTCGAATAGAAATACGTAAAGAATATGATGAGCAGGAAGTAGAGAATCGCGTATACAAGCGATGTCCACCATTGACTCGCGTATCCCGCCGATAAGCAGCCGAGGATGTAGTAGCCCACACCCGAGGTCGGCATATTGCCGCCGGATACAAGTCTTACGATAGTCGCGGGGAACGCCATAATTGATGACGCGAAGATTATCGGCATTACGCCGCCCGCAGCAATCTTAATCGGAATGTTCGTGCTTTGTCCGCCGTACATTTTACGTCCAACAACACGCTTCGCGTACTGAATGGGGATTCTGCGCTCCGCCTCCGAGAAATAGACTACGAAAGCGATTGCCGCAACGGCAACTACGACTATTCCGAGTACCATAAGAATACCCTGCACTGTTGCGCCGCCTGATACATACTGATTATATACCGAATATGCGGCTGTGGGTATTCTTGAAACGATACCGGCGAAAATCAACAGCGACACGCCGTTGCCGATACCCTTTTCGGTGATTAACTCACCCATCCAAACCATAAACGCAGTACCCGCCGTAAACGTAAGAACGATTACGAAGAATACAAGCACACTTGATATTCCCTCGGGAGTTACTATAGCGTCAAGTCCGTCGGCACGCATATTGAGAAGCGTTACATAAAGTCCCGCGCCCTGTACAAACGCAAGCGCGATTCCCAAATATCTCGTTATCTTATTGAGCTTTTTTCTGCCCTCAACTCCCTGCTTTGAAAGCTTTTCAAGAGCCGGAATGGCAACAGCCAAAAGCTGAATAATAATCGACGCGTTGATGTACGGGGAAACACCCAGTGCCATTACCGTCGCGTTCGAGAACGCGCCGCCCGTAAATACATCAAACAAGCTGAAAAGGTCTGTACCTGTGCCCAGGAAGTTCGTCATCGCCTCCGATGACAAAAACGGAACCGGAATATGCGCTCCGAATCTGAACAATATCAGCATAAACAGCGTAAACAACAAGCGTCTTCTCAAATCGGGGATTTTCCACGCGTTTCTAAGTGTCTGAAGCATTATTACATCACCTCAGCCTTTCCGCCTGCCTTTTCTATTTTCTCTTTCGCTGATTCTGTAAATTTAGCAGCCTTAACATTAAGTTTCTTTGTAAGCTCTCCGCGGCCCAAAATTTTAACACCGTCAAGAGTTTTTGAAATAATACCGTTTTCTTTAAGAGTTTCAGCCGTTACTTCCGAGCCGTCCTCAAGCTTTTCCAAAGCTTCGACATTAACCGTCACGTACTGCTTGGCAAAAATATTCTTAAATCCACGTTTTGGCAAACGTCTGTATAAAGGCATCTGACCGCCCTCGAAGCCCGGTCTTACACCGCCGCCGCTTCTCGCGTTCTGACCTTTATGACCCTTGCCCGAAGTCTTGCCTGTACCCGAGCCGATACCGCGGCCTACTCTTTTTCTTGAAAAAGTCGCGCCTTCATTAGGTCTTAACTCATCCAATTTCATTTGCCACACCTCCTTGTCTTAATAATATCAAACTTCTTCTACTGTTACAAGGTGTGAAACCCTGTTTATCATACCTCTTATCTGAGGTGTGTCTTCGTGTTCAACAACACTTCTGATTTTCTTTAATCCCAAAGCCTCAACCGTCGCAATTTGGTTTTGCTTTCTGCCGATTGTGCTTTTGACTAACGTAATCTTTAATTTAGCCAAAGTCTTATACCTCCTTATTAACCCTTGAGTTGGTCTACGGATATACCGCGAAGCTTCGCAACGCTTTCCGCGTCCTTAAGCTCCGACAGACCTTGAATTGTTGCGCTTACAACATTTCTGCTGTTATTGGATCTCAAACACTTTGTTCTTATATCTCTGATACCCGCAAGCTCAAGCACGGCACGAACCGCGCCGCCCGCGATAACTCCGGTACCTTCGGCAGCCGGCTTTAACAAAACTCTGCCCGCGCCGCTTACGCCGATTACCTCGTGCGGAATGGTTGTTCCTACAAGAGGCACTGTGATTAAGTTCTTCTTTGCAGCTTCTATGCCCTTTCTGATGGCGTCGGGAACCTCGGCAGCCTTACCCTGTCCGCAGCCTACGTGACCGTTTCCGTCACCGACTACAACAAGCGCGCTGAATCTGATGGTTCTTCCGCCTTTTACCGTCTTTGAAACGCGGTTTATCGCAACAACGTTTTCTTCCAATTCCAAAGCCTCTGCGTTAATTCTTTCAGTCACTTAACTCGTCCTCCTTCTGTTAGAATTCCAAGCCGCCTTCTCTTGCGCCTTCGGCAAGAGCAGCAACTCTACCATGATATACATATCCGCCTCTGTCGAATACGACCTGCTTAATTCCGGCAGCGAGAGCCTTTTCCGCAACCGCTTTGCCGACCTTTTTCGCCGCCTCGACGTTGCCGCCGTAGCCCGAAAAGTCCTTATCCATCGTCGACGCCGCAACAAGCGTTACACCCTTTACATCGTCGATTACCTGTGCGTATATGTGATTTAAACTTCTGTACACGTTAAGACGAGGTCTCTCCGCTGTGCCGGAGATGTTCTTTCTTACTCTTGCATGACGTTTAATTCTCGCAGCGTTTGTATCTACCTTTTTTATCATTTAAGAACACTCCTTTCTATTACTTCTTAGCACCCGTTTTTCCTTCTTTGCGTCTGATATGCTCATACGAATACTTAATACCCTTGCCCTTATACGGCTCCGGCTGTCTGAATTCGCGTATCTTTGCGGCAGTTTCTCCGACTACCTCTTTGTTTGCGCCCTTAACCAAAATCTGGTTCGGAGCGGGTACCTCCAAAGTAATACCCTCCGGCGCGGTATACTCTACCGGATGAGAATATCCGAGCGAGAGTACGAGCTTCTTGCCCTGGAGCTGCGCTCTGTAGCCGACACCGTTTATTTCAAGAGTTTTTGTAAAACCGTCGGTTACGCCGACAATCATATTGTTTACAAGTGTTCTTGTAAGTCCGTGGAGCGATTTATGCATTTTATCCTCGCTCGGACGCTCAACAGTCAATGTCTGACCGTCGATTTTAATAATCATATCCGGATGAAGGGTTCTCGTCAAAGTTTCCTTCGCACCCTTAACCGTAATTGTGTTATCATCACTTACCTTTACGTCTACGCCTGCGGGTATAGTGATAGGTAACTTACCTATTCTTGACATAGGATTTCCTCCTTAACTTAAATTTCCTCTGCCCTGCGGCAGGTTTTCAGTTACATATAATAAATATCTGTATCATTGCAGCTTTGCATTATGCAGTTTTGCAAATCGGTTTTGTCAAATTCAATATTTGTTTATATTACCAAACAAACGCCAAAACTTCTCCGCCAATATGCTTTTCTCTTGCTTCCTTATCCGTCATAATGCCCTGCGACGTTGAGATAATTGCTATGCCTAAGCCCTTCAAAACTCTCGGCAGCTCATCCGCGCCGGAATAAATTCTAAGACCCGGCTTTGATACTCTTTTAAGACCGCTTATTACCTTTTCGTGGTTGGGGCCGTATTTAAGAGTTACTCTCAAAACGCCCTGTTTGCCGTCCTCTATTTCCTGATAACCCTTGATATATCCCTCATTGTTTAAAATATCAACGATGGCTTTCTTCATTTTTGAAGCGGGAATATCAACTGTTTCGTGCTTTGATGTGCTTGCGTTTCTGATTCTTGTAAGCAAATCTGCGATAGGATCAGTAATCTGCATTATATATTTCCTCCTTCCGAAATCTTTGTAGAAATCGTACTTCTAAATAATCTACGAATATTATCTTTACCAGCTTGCTTTTTTCACGCCCGGGATTTGACCCTTGTATGCAAGCTCTCTGAAACAAATTCGGCAGATACCGAACTTTCTCAAATAAGCGTGCGGTCTTCCGCAGATTTTGCATCTTGTGTAAGCCTGTGTTGAATACTTAGGCTTTCTCTGCTGTTTTACTTTCATAGAAGTCTTTGCCATTTTTATTCCTCCTTATTATGAACGGAACGGAGCGCCCAAAAGCTTTAACAGCTCGCGAGCTTCCTCGTCGGTTTCGGCAGTTGTGACAAAGCTGATATCCATTCCTCTGAGCTTGTCGATTTTATCGTAATCGATTTCCGGGAAAATCAACTGTTCCTTAATTCCCAAGGAATAGTTTCCTCTTCCGTCGAAGCCGTTGGGGTTAATTCCTCTGAAGTCACGGACACGCGGAAGAGCCACATTAAAGAGCTTGTCAACGAAATCATACATTCTGTCGCCTCTGAGCGTCACCTTGCAGCCGTTGTTCATACCTTCTCTTAACTTAAAGTTTGCTATCGCCTTTTTTGACTTTGTAACAATCGGCTTTTGACCTGTGATAAGCGCCAAATCGCCGCATGCCGCGTCTACAGCCTTGGGGTTATCCTTCGCCTCGCCAAGACCGATGTTTATAACGACCTTATCGAGCTTGGGAATCTGCATTACGCTTTTATAGCTGAACTTCTCCATGAGAGCCGGAGCAACGTCCTTTGTATACATTTCTTTCATTCTATTCATTGTTTTCCTCCTCCCGCTCAATCGTTAAATGTTTCTTTACATTTTTTACAATATCTTACCTTTGAACCGTCCTCCAATATCTGAACGCCGGTTCTTGCGGCTTTACCGCATCTTGAGCAAATTCTCATTACGTTTGAAGCGTCAATCGGCGCCTCCATATGGATAATACCGCTTTCCTCTCCCTGACGGCGAGCCTTCTGGTGCTTTGATACCATATTTACGCCCTCAACTGTTACCTTGCCGGTTTCAGGAAATGCCGTAACGATTTTACCCTTTGCGCCCTTATCTTTTCCGGCGATTACCTGAACCTCATCGCCTCTTTTAACATGCATCTTTTTCATCGTTTCGTTTCCTCCTATTACAGAACTTCCGGAGCTAATGACAATATTTTCATATACTCTTTATCTCTAAGTTCTCTTGCAACAGGTCCAAAAATACGAGTGCCTCTCGGATTTTTATCATCTCTTACTATAACTGCTGCATTTTCGTCAAATCTGATATATGAACCGTCCGGACGCTTTGTTTCTTTTACAGTTCTTACGACTACCGCTTTAACGACATCGCCCTTTTTAACAACGCCGCCGGGCGCCGCTTTTTTAACGCTGCACACGATTTCGTCGCCGACTGCCGCATATCTCTTCTTGGAGCCGCCCATTACACGGATACACATAACTTCCTTGGCGGCTGTTTTATCAGCTACGTGTAAAAGTGTCTGCTGGTGTATCATTTATAATTCCGGCTTCTGGGCAAAGCTT
>JAJPXA010000042.1 GCA_021205715.1 Bacillota bacterium | reverse complement strand
CCGTATATTTTCGTAATTTTGTCTATCTTCTCCGCAAGCGAGTCGGAAAAATCCGACTTTTTCGCCCGCCATTGCCAATTGCCGCCCAAAACCGAGGGAACATTCATCCGTCCCTCCGCGCCTTTTTCGAGATAATCCTGCATTTGAATTATCACCGTGTCGGACGCGGTCGCAAACGCCGCGCGGATGAGCCTCCAAACGCAATCGTCCTTTACGCCGCCGGCGCCGATGTATTCCGCGCACCGCTTAATCTGCGCGGCGTCGCCCTCCGCCGCCCAGCCGAGCGCCGTGGGGTTGTCGTGCGTGCCGATATATGTAACGCTGTTTTTTTCGCAGCGGAACGGCATATAGTCGCTCTCGGCGTTCTCGTCGAACGCAAATTCAAGCACCTTCATCCCCGGGTAGCCGCATTTTTCAAGCAGTGTCTTTACGTCATCGTCCAAAAATCCCAAATCCTCCGCGATAACCGGCAGCTTGCCGAGCGCCTTTTCCATATGCGCGAACAGCTCCGCTCCGACGCCCTTGTTCCACCTGCCGCCCTCGGCGGTCGCGTCGCCGTAGGGTATCGTGTAATACCCCGCGAAGCCGCGGAAATGGTCGATCCGCACGACGTCGTAAAGCTCGCACGCGGCTTTCATTCGGTCAATCCACCAATTGTACCCCGTTTCCTTGTGCCGCGCCCAATTGTAAATCGGGTTGCCCCAAAGCTGCCCCGTCGGCGAAAATCCGTCCGGCGGACACCCCGCGACTACCGTCGGCATAAGCTCCCCGTCCAGCTCGAACAAATCCGGATATACCCACACCGGCGCGCTGTCCTGCGCCACGTATATCGGCATATCGCCGATTATGCGGATGCCCCGCGCGTTCGCGTACTCCTTGAGCCGCCGCCATTGCTCGAAAAATTTGTATTGCAGAAACTCCCAAAACTCGACCTCGTCCGCGTGGGCGCATTTGAACTCCCACAGCGCGCTCGGGTCGCGGCGGCGCAGTCCCTCCGCCCATTCCGACCACGGCTTGCCGCCGTTCTCGTCCTTTATCGCCATAAACAGCGCGTAATTGGATATCCAATTCTCGTTTTCGTTCAAAAATTCGTCGAAATCCTCCGGCTTCGCCGCCTTGAACCGCTCGTATGCCTTGTATAAAATCTTGAATCTCTTCTTATATATATAGGCATAATTTATGTCCTCCCCGTCGCCGCTCCAATCGAGCCGCGAGTATTCGCTCTTTTTCAGCAGCCCGTCCTCGCGCAGCATATCGAGGTCGATAAAATACGGGTTCCCCGCGTGCGTCGAAAACGACTGATACGGCGAATCGCCGTAGGACGTCGGTCCGATCGGCAGCATTTGCCAATACGTCTGCCCCGCTTTCGCCAAAAAATCCGCGAAGTCATACGCCGCCTTGCCCATCGTGCCGATGCCGTAGTCGCTCGGCAGCGACGTTATGTGCATTAATATTCCGCTTGCTCTCATATATTCCCACTCCTTGCATTATTTACAATTTCTTCCGCCCGCCGCGCCATATCGCCGCCCGCCGCGAGCCAATGTATGCGCTTGTCGCGCCGAAACCACGTCAGCTGCCGCTTCGCGTAACGGCGGCTCGCGAGCTTTATCTCCTCCGCCGCCTCCGACAGCGTTTTCCCGCCGTCGAGGTAATCGAATATCTCCTTGTACCCGATTCCCTGCATACTCTGCATATCGCGCGTCAAACCCATTTCCCTAAGCGCTTTCACCTCGCCGACAAGCCCGCTTTCAAGCATTATGTCGACGCGCCGGTTTACGCGCTCGTAAAGCAATGCGCGATCCCAATCCGGCGCGAACATAATCGGCGCGTAACGGCTGTCGTGTTCCGCCGCCGCCTTATGCTCCGACAGGCGCGTGCCCGTTTGCGAGTAAAACTCAAGCGCGCGCACGACGCGTTTTACGTTATTTTCGTGTATCGCGTCCGCGCTTTTCGGATCGACCGCGCGAAGCATATCGTGAAGCCGCGCGTTGCCCTCTTTTTCGGCAATCGCGAACAGCTCCGCGCGGTATTCGCCGTCGCGCTCCGTTTCGGCGAATTTCACGTCGTCGATCACGGAATTGACATACAATCCCGTGCCGCCGCAAATGATGGGCAGCTTCCCGCGCGCCGCTATGTCCGCGATGCGCTCGTGCGCCAATGCGGCGTAATCCGCCGCGCTGAACGGCTCGCTCAGCTCGACGAAGTCAATCAGATGATGCACCGCCTCGGCGCGCTCCCGCGCGGTAGGCTTCGCCGTGCCTATGTCCATATATTTGTATATCTGCATACTGTCCGCCGACACAATCTCGCCGTCGCACCGCTTGGCAAGCTCAATCGCGAGCGCCGTCTTCCCCGAAGCCGTAGCCCCCGCCACCGCCGCAATCATAATTTTTGACATACCGCCCGCTCACCCCTCACATTATCCGCCCGAACTGCTTTTCAAGCTCGCGCTTTGACATCGTTATCACAATCGGTCTACCGTGGGGGCAGGTGTTGATATTTTTCATCCGCAGGACGTTCCTTAAAAGCTCCGCCGCCTCGTCCTCGCTGAGCCGCATATTCGCCTTCACGGCGGATTTGCAGGCTATCGTTTCAAGCAAGCGCAGCTGCTTGTCGGTGGTTATGTCGTTCTTTAAATTTTTCGCCGCGCCGATAAGCTCGAGAATCAAATTTTCAACCTCGCCTATTTCGACCTCGCCCGGCACCGCGCGGACAATAACCGCGTCCTCGCCGAACGTGCCGCAGTCGAATCCCATAGCGTTGAATTGCCCGCAATTTTCCTCAAACGCCGCGTACTCGTCGGCGTTTACGGTCACGACCACCGGCTCGATTAAAAGCTGCGAAAACGGCTCCTTGTTCTCGATATGGCGCTTCA
This sequence comes from Bacillota bacterium, assembly GCA_021205715.1. Classification (GTDB taxonomy): domain Bacteria; phylum Bacillota; class Clostridia; order UBA1381; family UBA1381; genus 12844. The sequence continues at coordinate 6,795 of JAJPXA010000042.1, read as the reverse complement.
ATTCCTCAAATTTCAGCCTTTCGTGCGCCGCGTGCTGATCGACGATAAGCATTTCATCGCCCTTTTCGGCAATTATATATGTGTCGAAAATCTGACCGACAATCCTGAAATACTCGTCGACAAACACGTTCCCGCGCTCCTCCTCGGCGCGTTCCGCGCGCGCCGAGGTTACGCGTTGCTCCGCGGGCGCGTCGAGTATCGAGCCGGTTCTCTCCGGCTCGCGCACCGTAAGCGGCGCGTTCGGCGCGCTATGCGGCACATATGCCGATACGAATTTGTCCTCATCTTCGCTCGGCGAATCGGATTTTTCCGACCGGCTTTCAAAATCGCCGAGCGAATATTGCTCCCCGCCGCGCGAAAACGGATTTTGGCGCGGATTGTAATTCGGCATCGGCGGTCTTTTGACCGAGCCGCCGCCAAACGGCGGCTTCTCTGCCGTTTTCGGAAGCTCCGCCGCCATATCCGAAAGATAAAGCCGGTTTTCCGAATTTTCCGCGTCATCGCTTTTCTCAATCCTCGGAACATTCGCCTCGCGGTAAAGCGCGTTGCTCACCGCGTAAAACACCGCGCGGTAAATATCGCGCTCGTTCGAAAACTTGACCTCAAGCTTCGTCGGATGCACGTTTATATCCGTCAGCGACGGATCGATTTTCACATTCAGCACCGCCACGGGATATTTGCCGACCATAATCTGGTTCTTATACGCCTCCTCAAGCGCGCGCGTCATCATCGGACTTTTGATATATCTGCCGTTCACGAAAAAGCTCTGATAATTCCTGTTCGCCCTCGCCGCCGTTCCGACGCTCACGAGTCCCGCGACCGCGATGCCCTCGCCCTCATACGCCGCCTCGCGCATATGGCGCGCGTAATCCTTGCCGTAAACGGTATACACCGCGTTCAAAAGCGAATTGTCGCCCGCGCTGTAGAGCTTTTCCCTGCCGTTTACGATTAGTTTTATCGATATTTCCGGATGCGCAAAAATAAGGCGCGTCGCAATATCGGTGATATATCCCGCCTCGGTCGCGTCTTTTTTCAAAAATTTCTGTCTTGCGGGCGTGTTGAAAAACAAATCCTCCACAATAACGGTCGTGCCGTTGGGAACCCCCGCGTCCTCGGACGAGAGTATCTCGCCGCCGCGGCACGTCACACGCACGCCGCCCTCGTCCTCGGCGCGCTTTGTGATAAGGCTCACCTTCGCGACCGCGCCAATGCTTGAGAGTGCCTCGCCGCGAAAACCGAGCGTGTATATCGCGTCCAAATCCTCATCGTTTCTGACCTTTGAGGTCGCGTGGCGCAAAAAGCAAATTTGCGCGTCCTCCGCGCTCATCCCGCAGCCGTTGTCGCTTACTCTTATGTATTCCCTGCCGCCGCTTTTTATCTCTATCGTTATGCTTTCGGCTCCCGCGTCAATACTGTTTTCCGCAAGCTCCTTTACAACGCTCGACGGACGCTCCACCACCTCGCCGGCGGCTATTTTATTCGAAACAGTGCTGTCAAGCAAATGTATTATTCCCATAATCAGCCTTCCTTTGCCTTATTGCTAAGCTCATAAAGCTTGTTCATCGCCTCAATCGGCGTAAATGTCGTCACGTCCGTATTTTTAAGCTCGCTTATAATCTCATCGGCGGTTTTGTCAAAGAAATCTATCTGCCCGCCGTCGTCCGCGACGCTCGGCAGCTTTGCGTCTTCCTTTTGCCCGCCGCCCTTTTCTATATCGGAAAGAACGCGTTTCGCGCGTTTTATCACCGCCGAGGGCACTCCCGCGAGCGCGGCAACCTCGATACCGAAGCTGTCGTCCGTGCCGCCTCTTACGATTTTCCGCAAAAAAGTTATGTCGTCGCCGTATTTCTTTACGGCGATGTGATAATTCTTGACCCCGTCAAGCATATTCTCAAGCCGTGTAAGCTCGTGATAATGCGTCGCAAAAAGCGTTTTCGCGCCGAGATTCCTCTTGCTTTGTATATATTCCGCGACCGCCCACGCGATAGACAAGCCGTCGTAGGTGCTTGTTCCTCTGCCTATCTCGTCAAGTATTATAAGCGAATTTTTCGTGGCGTTTTCCAAAATATGGCTGACCTCGCTCATCTCAACCATAAACGTGCTTTGACCCGACGCTATGTCGTCCGACGCGCCGACGCGCGTGAAAATCTTGTCCACAACGCCGATTTTGGCGCTTTTCGCCGGCACAAAGCTGCCTATCTGCGCCATAAGCGTTATAAGCGCGGTCTGCCGCATATACGTCGACTTTCCCGCCATATTGGGGCCAGTTATTATAAGCAGACGGTTCTCGTCGGCGTCGAGAGTCACATCATTGGGAACGAAAAGCGACTTCGACATCTTCTCGACAACCGGATGCCTGCCCTCGATAATTTCAATTTTACCGGAGTCGTTTACCTCCGGCTTTGTGAACCTGTTTTTATACGCGCTTTCGGCAAGCGAGCAAAGCGTGTCCGTTACCGCTATGGTATTCGCGGCGCGCTTTAAGCGCTCAATTTCCTTTGCCACGCTTTGGCGCACCTCGTCGAAAACATACGCTTCCAAATTCGCGACCCGCTCCGACGCTCCCAAAATCGTGTCCTCAAGCTCCTTTAGCTCCGGTGTGATATACCTCTCGGCATTCGCGAGCGTCTGCCGCCTTACAAAATACTCCGGCAGCTCGCCCTTGTTCGACTTTGAAACCTCAAAATAATAACCGAACACCTTGTTGTAGCCTATCTTCATCTTAGGGATTCCCGTTTTTTCGCGTTCTTTCGCCTCAAGCTGCGCGAGCCACGTTTTGCCGTCCTTCATCGCGGCTCTCAGCTTGTCTATCTCCTCGTGAAATCCCTTTTTTATAACGCCGCCGTCCTTTAAAAGCGCGGGCGCTTCGTCGTCAATCGCCCGTTCCAAAAGGTCGCGCACGTCGTCCAAAATGTCAAATCCCTTTGACATATCGTTTAGCATTCTGCTCTTCGCGCCGTTGAGCTTCATTTCAAGCTCCGGCAGCTCGCAAAGCGTCATTCTCAGCGAAAGCAAATCCTTCGGAGTCACGCTCCCGATTGATATTCGGCTTATAATCCGCGATATATCGTAGGTGCGGTTTAAAATTTCCCGCAAATCATCCTTGAGCATTATATTCGTGAAAAGCTCGTCCACCGCGTTAAGCCTCTGCGTTATTTCAAGCGGATTCAAAAGCGGCTTTTCAATCCAGCTTTTCAGCATCCTCGCGCCCATAGACGTGCTTGTTTCATCCAAAACCCATAAAAGCGAGCCGTATTTTCTCTTATCGCGCATAGTTTCGGTTATTTCCAAATTCCGCCTTGCAGAAGCGTCCAAATCCATATACTGCTCAACCGAATAAACATTCAGCGCGTTAATATACGAAAGACTGCTCTTTTGCGCGTACTCGAGGTATCTTAACATAACGCCCGCCGCGATAACCGCCTGCGGCTTATCCGCGACGCCCAGCTCCTCGAGCGACTCCTTTTTAAACTGCCTTAACAGCTTTTTTTCAAGCGCGGTATCGTCGAAAAAGTCGTCGTTTTGAACGTCAACCCTTTGATGAAACCTAAGCTCCACCGCCTTTGAAACGACATTTCCCGCCGCCTCGTTTATGATTATCTCCTTCGGCTCATAACGCGCAATCTCATTCATCACGCGTTCCGCGCCGCTAAGCTCGGTAACGTAAATCTCACCCGTCGAAACATCGGACACCGCGAAGCCGAAAACTCCGTCGTTCAAGCATATAACCGCGAGGTAATTGTTGCTCTTTTCATCGAGCATCGCCTCATCCATCACGGTTCCGGGCGTTATGACGCGTATAACCTCGCGCTTTACAATGCCCTTCGCCGTCTTCGGATCCTCCGTCTGCTCGCATATCGCCACCTTATACCCGCGCGCGATAAGCCTCGACACATAATTCATAGCGCTGTGATGCGGCACGCCGCACATCGGCGCGCGCTCGGGAAGCCCGCAGTCCTTTCCGGTAAGGGTAAGCTCCAGCTCGCGCGACACCTTAATCGCATCGTCAAAAAACATCTCGTAAAAATCGCCGAGTCTGTAAAAAAGAATACAATCCGAGTATTCCTCTTTTGTTTTCAAATATTGGACCATCATAGGCGTCATCGCGCTCGACCCCGATTTCTTCATTGCTTTTCCCCTTTCCGCATATTTTAATTGTTATAATCAGCCGCAGCCGCCGCAGGTGCTGCAATCGTGAGTGCAGTTCGGATCCTGACCCGTTATATAAAAATTCAGCATCTGATTCATCCTCTGAATCATCGTGTCAAATTCCTTTTTCGCCTCGACATATTCCCTTATAATATCCGATTTTTCAAGCAGCGCGTCAAATGCCTCGTTGTTCTTTTTTACGGCATCCGCTCTTTCAATCTTGCCGTTTTGCATATCCTTGGCGAGATTTATCCGCGCGACGTTAAACTCGCGCATAAGGTGCGCCGCTTCCTCGTCGTTGTTTTGCCTAAGCTCCGCCGCCTTATATTTTTTCATTTCCTCGGAGCTTTGAATAAGCTCCCCCAATTCTCTTGTTTTTTCCTCTACCGCTGTCATTTTTTATTCCTCCTCAATCAACTAATATTCCGTTCAGGCTCCACGTCATTGCCTCTGTTATCTTTACGTTCACGTATTTTCCGATGAGCTCCCTGCCGCCCTTGAAATTCACAATCTGCGAGCCGGGGCATCTTCCGGCGAGGACGTCGGAATCCTTGGCGCTTTCGCCCTCGACCAAGACCTCCTCGACGCGTCCGACGTACGCGTCGTTTTTACGCTTTGATATTTCGTTTTGAACCTCCAAAAGCCGGCTGAAATTCTCGTGTATTTCCTCCTCGCTCAATACGAAATCGAGCTTCGCCGCGGGCGTTCCCTCGCGCTTGGAATATATAAACGAAAATATACGGTCGAACTCGACCTTGCGCAGAACGTCGAGCGTTTCCTCAAACTGCTCCTTTGTTTCCGTCGGGAAACCGACTATAACATCGGACGAAAGGAAAATATTCGGCACTTTTTCCTTAACGCGCCGTATTTTTTCAAGATATTGCTCCTTCGTATAGCCGCGGTTCATCCTTTTCAAAACCTCGTTGCTGCCCGCCTGAAACGGCAGATGCAGCTGCGGGCATACCTTAGAGCAATCGCGTATGGCGTCGATAAGCCTGTCGGACAAATCCTTCGGGTGCGACGTCATAAACCTTACGCGCCGAACGCCGTCGACCTCATTTACCATTCTTAACAAATCCGCGAAATCTATTCCGTTTTTCAAATCCTTGCCATAGGAATTAACATTCTGCCCCAAAAGCGAAATCTCCGTACACCCGTCTGCGGCAAGGCTTTTAACCTCACGCAATATATCCTCGGGGAGTCTGCTCCGCTCCCTGCCGCGCACATACGGGACAATGCAGTAGGTGCAGAAATTATTGCACCCGTACATCACCGAAACCCACGCCTGATTTTTGCTTTCGCGCTTTGTGGGAATATCCTCGGCAATCACGCCGTCGGACTTTTCGATATCTATCGTCATACCCTTTTTATGCGTCGCCTCGTACAAGAGCTTCGGCATTTTATAAAGCGCGTTAGTGCCGAAAATCAAATCGACGTGGCTGTACGTCTTTTTAATCCTCTCGGCTATATGCTCCTGCTGAACCATACATCCGCAAAGAGCGATTGTCATATCCGGACGCGCCTCTTTCATATGCTTTAGTATTCCCAGCCGCCCGAAAACCTTTTGCTCCGCGTTCTCGCGCACCGCGCAGGTGTTGTAAACGACCAAATCCGCGTCCGCCTCGTCATCCGTAAAATCAAAACCGCACTCTTCCAGCATACCGCATACGCGCTCCGTGTCGTTTTCGTTCTGCTGACATCCGTAGGTCTTGGCGCAGGCGCGCTTTTTCCTCCCGTTATTTACGGCAAAAAGATTATTCTCCTCGCGCAGCCGCGCCATATATTCGCGCTGCTCGCTCATTTGCTCCTCTGTTATTTTTATCGCCATTTTTCAAGCCTTTCGTTAAAATTCGTAATCCACGCACCGTCTTTCGACGACATTCGGTTTTATAAGCGCCGCCGCAACGGCCTTATGCGCGGGCGCCTCGGCATAACTTGCCAAATCGTCGCGGCTCTTGAAATCCGCGACAAGCGCGAAATCCATACCGTCCTCAATCCCCGCGTTTATGCCGACCTCGATGCTCACTATAACATCAAGCTCATCCTTGAGCGCCTCAAGGCTCTTTTTTATCTCGAGCATTTTAGCCTCGTCCCGCTCCGCCATTTTCCACATTACAATATGTCTTATCATTTTAAGCCTCCGTTAAATCCGATTTAACCTTAATTATACCACGCAATTTTCCAATAGTCAATAATTGACCTTGTAAAAGGCGTGGACACGCTGCGCATATTATAAGAAATCAAGAACCGAAAATGGCAGTTCTCGGGATTTTGGGTTGAGATTTTCACGAAATTTCATTTTTGCCACGCCAAAAGCATTATAGGCATCAACAAAAAGCCCCAAAACCGCTTGCAAAGTTTCAAGTTTTCTTGGAAAACATCTGCTACGACGCCGTAAAAGCGGTATGTAATGCCGCAAATCCGCGTTGACCCCTTCTACCGTGAATGTGTTGCTTTTATCATGCACATTTCGAATATATGTTCCCGGATAAACGACATCAATATACCCCGCCCAGCCGTCAGTGCAGTAGGTATCAGCCCACGGAGCGTTATCTACTATCTTCTGTATCCGCATCGGTGACTTGTCAAACGCAACATCAAAACCCACTATTTGACGCGGCAATCGGCTTACCATTGTCATAATGT
>JAJPXA010000108.1 GCA_021205715.1 Bacillota bacterium | reverse complement strand
CTTTTCATTATTTTAACATATAACGGTAAATTTATCAATTAAAAATGCCAAAATACACGAAAAAACAGAGGTTTTCGCGCAAAGGCATTGACTTGAAAAAGGAAATAAAGTAAAATATTTATATACGAGTTAATACTGCCGCGCTTGGGGGTTAAGGTATGAATATTTTAATGGACGGCTATTTTGATAAAAATTTCGGCGACGATGTTATGCAAACAATGCTTGTAAAGGCATTGCCGGAACACGATTTTTTTGTGTGCTGTAATCGGCGCGAGCTGCTGTCGCATTTGGAAAATATAAAAAACGTGCATATCACGCCGAGCATACCGGCTGTCGACGCGCGCGTTTACATAGTCGGCACGGGATTTATTATAAACGGTAAGCGGGGAGTGCTTGAGGCGGTTATAAGCGGTATAATGCAAAAGCGCGTGAAATATCCCAAGTCCGCGGTCATAGACTGCAGTGTGGAGCCGTACAAATCACGCGCGGAGGAGCTTGTCGCGAAAAATCGCATAAGCGAATACGGACTTATAAGCTGCCGCGACGACGCGTCGCACGCGTATTTTAGGGATAATTTTAAGGATAAAAAAATCTCGATGTTCCCCGACGCGCTTTTCGCGCTGGATAATTTATATCCGAAAACCGACAGCGGAGCGCTTGGCATTGTTCCCGCGCGCCGAATGTACAGCGCGGACAATTACGAGTATTATAAAAAGCTGGCTTGGACTGCGGATTATTTTATCGAAAAGACCGGACGCGGGGTTATGCTTTTCGCGTTCGATACCGAAAATGAAAACGACACCGCCGCGGCATACGCTATATACCGTATGGTGAAAAATAAGGACAAAATCAAAATCGTTCCGCATAACGATGACGGAACGAATGTTATAAAAAATTACGCCGAATGTGAAAAAATCATAACGTCGCGTTTTCACGGCGCCGTTTTGGCGCTCAGATACGGCATAGCCGCCGCGGCTGTCGCCGACAATCAAAAAACGCGCGGATTGGCTGAAAAATACGGCTTTGACGTGTTTGAAAAAACCAATCTCGACGCGCGGGATTTGAAAAAATTCATCGACAAAACCGACAATGACATAAAGCCGGTATACGATAAATCGGCTTTGGGACATTTTGAGGTTTTACGGGAGTTTTTAAAAGCGTAATCGGCGCATCAGTGTTTTTTAAACGCGTTGTAAATCTTGCGCATAGCCGCCCAAAGGGTCGGCGATAGGTATACCGCCGCCGCGTTCAGCTTTATGGCGGAATTCGGCAGGGGGGAGCGCAGATATTTCATCAGCCGAGGTTTAAGCTCCTTTTTTAAAGACCTTAAGTCCGCCGATTTGCGTGTTCGGCTGTCGGAGCAAATTTTCGTGAGGTTTGTTATATGCGTTTCCGCTATGTACAGCTCAAACTCATCAACCGCGCGGCTGTTGCCGACAAGAAGATTCCGCGTTTTTATCAGAGTACCGTACGCGTCGGCATTTACGGCTGTAAAGGTTTGCGACGAGAGAGAATGAGGTCGTTGGAAATAATTGTAAAGTACTTGCGGAATCGGATATACCGCGTCGGTTTTTAAGACGCAGGCATAGTTAAAGAGCAAGTCCTCGCCCATAGATACGCTTTCGTCGAACATAAGAGAGTTTTCGACCAAAAACTCGCGCCTAAAAAGCTTATTCCAAACGGCGTTGGTGTAGCCTGAGGAGTAATAGCAGAGCGCCTGCTCGGACGGGATTTTTCCCGTGCTTTTGGGAAGAACGGTTTTTACTCTTCCGTTTGAAAGTATAAAGTTATATCCGAACATATATATATCAAAATCGCCTATCTCGGACGCGAGCAGGGAAAGGCAATCTGTTTTAAGCATATCGTCGGAATCGACAAAAAGGATATAATCTCCGCGCGCGTTTGAAATACCGAGGTTGCGCGCCCTGCTGACGCCGGAGTGGGGCAGGGTATAAACGGCGGCTCTTTCGTCGCCGTCAATAAGGCGGCGGCAAACGGAAATACTTTTATCCGTTGAGCCGTCGTCCATAATCAAAAGCTCGAAATCGTCGAAATCCTGAGAAAGTATACTGCTTATGCAGTTTTCTATGTACAGCTCCGACATATATACGGGGACTATTATACTGAATTTCAAATAAAATGCCCCCTTTAAAATTAATAGTTAGATTAAACATATCCTAACATAAAAAACAGGTATTGTCAACAAAAAAATTCACAAAGGAGGCGGCAAAGTGTTAAAAGTAAGCGTTATTACGCCGGTGTATAACGGCGAGAAAACAATAGCGAGGTGCGTAGACTCGATTCTCGCCCAAACTCTTACGGAAACGGAAATAATAGTCGTAAACGACGGCTCGACGGATAAAACCGCCGAAATTTTAAGCGGCTATAAAAATATAAGGGTGATAAATCAGGAAAACGCGGGTCAGGGCTTCGCGAGAAATCGCGGAATAGACGCGGCGCGTGGAGAATATATCGCCTTTGTCGACGCGGATGATACAATTGAGCCGAATATGCTTGCCGCGATGTATGCCGCCGCAAAGGAAAGCGGTGCCGAAATAACGCAGTGCGCGATAAACGATATACGCGGCGAAAGCGTGAGCGTCAGACCGAAAACGGCGCGTGAAAACGTAAGCGCCGCGAACACGGGCGAATATATTTTCAAATACATCCGCGGTTTAACGCATACCTATGAGGTATGCAACAAGCTGTTTTTGACGAGCTTTGTAAAGGAAAACAATCTGCGCTTTTACGACACGAAAATATACCATTGCGAGGATTTGATATTTAATTTTGACGCGGTAAGTCATTTAAAGACCATAGCGTTTTTACCGCAAGCGATGTATAATTATTACATAAGCGACGCGGGGCATAACCGTCGGGATAAAAAGAAGAAAATCACGGGACTGATAAAGGCGTTTGAAGAGGTAACGGCGCATCAGAGCGACATCGGTGCGAAAAAAGCGGCGGAATGTATCGCGGCGGTTATAATACTCAGCGAATGCTCCGGCGGGGACAGCGGATTTTCGCGGGAGATATTATGCACAAAAGAGGTCAAGCGGTATATGAAAACGTCAATGACTTATAAAAGCGGCATAAAACATTCCGCGCTTATGGCGGCGATGCTCTATATGCCGGATAAAATAAGAATTAAAATTTTAAACACGCATTTTTGCTATGACTGATAAGGAGAATTATGAAAGAGGGAAGAACGAAAAACACCGCGCGTAATTTTACGGCGGAGGCGCTTAATCAAATTATACAAGTACTGCTCGATTTCGCGGCGCGGACTGTGTTCATACACACGCTCGGAAGCGCGTTTTTGGGAATAAACGGCTTGTACGCGAATATTTTGGACTGGCTGTCGGTTGCCGACCTCGGCATAAACACGGCTATGATGTACAGCTTTTACAAGCCGCTCGCCGAGGGCGATAACGCGAAGCTCTCCGCGCTCGTAAACTATTATCGGCGCATATATTACGCAATAGCGGCGGCTGTGTTTGCGGCGGGACTTGCTCTTATGCCGTTTTTGAACGTTATAATAAACCTTGAGGAAGAAATACCGTATGTGCATCTGTATTACTTTGTGTTTTTGGTAGGAACGGCATCGTCGTATATGTTTGTGCATTTGACGACGCTCATCACGGCAAATCAGCAAAATTCCGTTATCAGCAAGATTGCGATAAGGCTTAACATAATACGAACGGTGCTTCAAATCGCGGGACTGATAATTTTGAGAAATTATCTGATATACATAATCATATTCGTTGTGTTTAAGGCGGCGAACAACGTTGTCGCGGCTTTCAAGGCGAAAAAAATGTTCCCCGACCTTGACCGAACGGCGGTGCTGTCAAAGGACGAGAAGGGCTCGATATTTAAAAACCTTAAGTCGGTTGTGATATATAAAACGTCGTCCATAGCGATGAACGCGACGGATAATGTTTTAATTTCCAAAATAATCGGCACGGTTATCGTCGGACTTTACTCAAATTATGTTATGCTTACGAATAAGCTTTCGGCGTTTGTGAATATAATATTTTCCTCCGTTTCGGCGAGTATCGGCAATTTGATTGTGACCGAGAGCAACGAAAAAAAATACGATGTCTTTGAATGTATGCAGACGATAGGATTTGTTGTCTGCGGCGTGATTTCGATATGCTTTTGCGTGATTGTGAATGATTTTATAAACGTATGGCTGGGCGCGGATTATATTTTGGATAATCTCACGATTGCCGCGGTGACGCTGAATTTGTACTTATCCTGCGTGCTTCAGCCGCTGTGGACGTACCGCGAAACGACCGCGCTGTATCTTAAAACAAAGTATGTTATGGCGGCGGCGGCGGTTATAAATATCGCGCTCTCGATTGTTTTGGGGAAGCTGATAGGTCTTTCGGGAATATTGTTCGCATCTGCGATTTCGAGGCTTGTGACCTATGTTTGGTACGAGCCGATACTGCTGTTTAAAACGTATTTTTCGCGCTCGCCAAAGCGGTATTTCATAAGCATTATAGCGAATTTCCTGTTGCTTTGCGCTATGATAATCATAGGCGGCGCGACAATGGCGCGTTGGGCGGTAAGCGGCTGGATAGGCTTGATTTTAAAGGCGTGCGTATGCTTTGCCGCCGTGTGCGCCGTCTACCTTGCCATATACGGACGCAGCCGAGGTATGCGCCTGCTGTATAAAAAATTCGGCGCGCTGCTGAAAAGATAAATATTTTATGCCTGTTAAAAATTAAAGGACTTCCGAGCGGAAGTCCTTTTTATGAATGTAACATAATTTAATTTTGGGTTATATCGTGCAAATCAATGTATAACTGTCGAAATCAACATAAATATCGCACTCTCCAGTTGTTATGTCGGAATATTTTTTCAGGAATGTGTATTCCTTGCCGGCGAGCAAATCATACATGACATCGTAGTCCTCGTCGGGTACAAATGTGACCGTTTTGTCGGAAACCTCGGTTATCGCGCCGCTGAGCTTGTAAATTTCCTTGGGATAATTCAGCAGAATATCAGCCTCGCCAAAGCGCAGCTCAATCTGCCCTGTTTCTTGATTCATCGCGTAGCCGTTCATAACTATGGTGTTCGTCATAAGCGCGTTGTAAATTATTTCAGCCATACGCCGCCTTGTAAGCGGCTCGTAGGAGGGATTCTCGATAAGTCCCAAACGGTCGGAAATCGTTGTGACCCCGTCGGGCCAGCCGCCCTCCGCGTCAATCATATTATCATATCCCAACGCTGTTTCCGTCATTTTCAGAAATTCAATTTCGCTGACCTCGTTCGAGGGTCGGAAATTACCGTCCTCATAGCCGCCGATATATCCCAATTGCTTTGCCGCATACACATAGGGGTGATACCAGTTGTCAAGCGCGACATCGTCAAAGCCGTTGTATACCCATTCGATATCGAACTGCTCCGACAGCGCTTTGTCCTCTTCGATGCCCTCTTTGCTGTAGTTTTTCTCATAATCCGCTATCGCCGACGCGGAATAAACCGTTTTTATCAAAAGCGTCGCCGCCTCGGCGCGGGTTAGAGTGTTATCAAGCCGAAGAGTGCCGTCTTCATAGCCGCTCAATATGCCGATGCGGACAAGAAGCTCCGGCGCTTGCGGCAAATTCGGCTCATCGGAGAACACGGGCGCGTCCGAAACGCTGAAGCTCTCCGCAAGCGACGTGTCAAACACGTATTCCGTGTTTTCAAGCTCGGCATTGTCTGTCCCCGCATCGCTGCCGCCCGAAGCGGACGTTCCGCCCGAAGCGGACGTTCCGCCCGAAGCGGACGTTCCGCCCGAGGCGGACGTTCCGCCCGAGGCAGACGTTCTGCTTGAAGACGGCGGCAATTTTGAATATTCTCTGAAATTCAATTCCGCCGTCGAAACGGGCGTTTCGGAATTTTCAACTATCGTAAGTGACGATGTTTCCGCGTCCCAGCTTACGTCAACGTCAAACAAATCCGCAAGGGCGGTATAGGGAATATACGTTGTCCCGTTCATCTCCTTGTGATAAACCTCAATCGTTTCCCCGTCGACCTCAGCCGTATTGTCAATCAGCGAAATAACAACCGTCCGCTTGTCGTGCGCGAGGGTAATCGAGTCGGTATCCTCCGTAATTTCATACCCCCACATTACCGCCGCCGTTTCCGCCGGCATAAGCAGGGTGTACTCGTCGTCAAGCACAGGTCCGCCGTTTGCGGCGGTGTTCATTATAACAATCCCCGCCTCATCCTCGCCGTATTTTTGCCGGAATATGAATATGCCGCTGCTTTGACCTACCGCGGTGCCGTTATCGAAATTCCAAGTAGCCGCGAGCGCGGGCGGCATTTGAGATACAAATATCATTGCCGCCAAAAGCAGTGCGGTAAATTTGTTGCACATAGTAATCTTCATAATCCATTCTCCTCCTATCAATGCAGTGTGGGGTGTGATGTGAATTTTGCTTAGGGACTTATGGAACCCGCAATTCGTAGAGTCCTTTTTACAAATTTTATGTTATTGTCAACTCCGTAGGGGCGACCCTTGTGGTCGTCGGAAACCCTCATCCGTCACGGCTGCGCCGTGCCACCTTCCCCGGGGGGAAGGCTAACCTTTTTCAAATGCACCTATTCAAGCCTTCCCTTGGGGGAAGGTGTCGACGCAGTCGACGGATGAGGGATTTGGGCGAACACTGTTCGCCCCTACAAACCTTCAAATTAAATTTCCGGTACGGATTGTGGGGGTTTTGACTTTGCTCCGCAAAGACAGGGAACCCCTACGAAGTATAATGCATTTTATATCCAAACGCGAAACTATCGTTTCGCGGCAAAGTTTAGGTCAAGCTTTTTTTAAAGGCTTACGGGTCTTTGATTTCGCTATGCGAAATCAAATGGGGCGAGAAGCCCCAAGTTCAACCATGAACCTAAACAAAAATCACACCTTCACGTATCACACAGCTTTTTCTGTTTGCTCAACCGCGGCCCCTACAGCGTGAAAACCAGCGTATCGTTGTCCAAATCAACGTAAACGTCGAACTCTCCGGCGGTTATATCGGAATAGCCTTTGAGGAATGTGTATTCCGTGCCCGCGTTAAGCTTGTATTCCGAATCGAGGTCGTAATCCTCGGCGGGGACAAACACAACGGTTTTGTCGGAAACCTCCGTAATCGTTCCGTGAAGCTTAAATTGACCTTTGCGGTTCATAAGCGTCGGGCCCTCGCTAAATTCATTTTCTACCGTGTCTGACGCGGCATTATACGAGGTTCCCATCTGAACAACAATATTCGCGTTAAGTGTGTTAAACGCTGTTTCGCACATACGCGCTCTCGTAAGCGGCTCATCGGTCGGGTTGTCCGCTATGTCCAAAAGCTCGTTTACCGCTAAAACACCGTCCTGCCAACCGCCCTCAGCTTCAATTCTTTCACTGTAGCCCAAGAGTTTTTCGAGCATACATACAAATTCGATTTCCGTAACCCGGTTTTCGGGTCTGAAGCTGCCGTCCTCGTAGCCGTTTATCCAATCAATACGTTTTGAGTAATATACGTAAGGGTGATACCAACTGTCAAGCTCGACATCGGTAAATCCCTCGTATTCCCATTCCATACCGGATATGCCCGCCTCCTTTTGCAGTTCGGCAATGCCGTCTTTGTCATAGGTGGTTTCAATGCTTTCCACGCTCTCTTTGGTGCAGGCGATTCTTACAAGCATCGCCGCCGCCTCGGCGCGGGTTATTGTATTTTCAAGCCGCAGGGTGCCGTCCTCGTAGCCGGTGAGTATCTCGAACCGCACGAGAAACTCCTCCGCCTCGGACAGCTCCGCCGCGTCCGAAAATACGGACGCGTTCGATACCGTGTGCGCTTTGATAAGATTTTCGTCAAACTCATATTCGGGCGTTATCCGCTCCGTATTTGCCGCAAACGCCGGCGCCGCCGCCGTAAAGATTGCCGCCGCCAAAATCAGCGCCGTTATTTTCCTTTTCATAAACATCGTCCTTTCTTTATTCCGCGTCATCATCCGTAACGCCGTAGGTGTAAATATCCGCGTGACTTTCGCCGTCCTCGTCGGAAATAACGCGCACCAGATACTGCTGCCCGTCCCGCGTCGGGATTCTCGCGGTTTTTTCATCGGATTCTCTGCCGTCGTAGACTATCTCGTTCGTCGCCGCGTCGACAACCTCAATGCTTCCGCTGCTCGCGTATACCGACATAGTTGTGTTGTCGCTTCCCGAATACACACTTGCCATTTCGAGTACCTGTCCCTTTTCGGTGAAATCGATACCCGTGCTTACGGAGCCGGTCGCGACATCGATAACGCCGTTTTTATAATCATGAGTGTTTGGTTCAATTGATGATATTACCGCCTCCGCGGCTTCTGCCGCAGCAGCCGAATCCGCCGTTTCGGCATTCTCCGCGGGATCGGACAATATATCATCCGTCTGTGCGGCGGCATCCGGCGGCAATTCCTCGGTGGATTGGTAATATTCCGCTGCAATTTTGCCGCCTGAGGATTCGGCGGCTTGCGGCGGCTCCGTCGGAGCCGCCGTATTCGGTGTTGTCACCGCTTCCTCGGTTGTTGCCTCGTCGATAAATTCGGCAATAGGCTCGGGCATTATTTCCTTTGCCTCGCTGAAGCCGAACGCGGTCACGGAACAGACAACCATCGATACCGCCGCCATAGCGCTTGCAGTTTTAAACACGCGCGAGGTGCTTTTGAATTCAGCTATGCGCAGGAGCCGCCGCTGTATGCCGCGCTTGGGCGACGCCATAGCGGTGGTGCAGGCGAACCGCCGTGAGGGGGTATGCTCAATCACCGATATTATCAGCCTGCCGTAGTCCTTTTTGTCCGACAGGTCAAGGCGCTTTAGCACACTCTCGTCGCAGCAAAGCTCGCACCACTCATTTACGGATTTCATCAGGAAATGTGAGAGCGGGTTAAACCAATGTACGCTCGCCGCTATGGACGCGGTAAATTTAATTGCCAAATCCTTGTGGCGGTAATGCGTCAGCTCATGCGCGAAAATCATTTTCAGCTCGTTATATGTAAAATCACGGCTCGGTATAACAATAGCAGGCTTGAAAATGCCGAACAGGAGCGGCGACGTGAGCGCGCCGCTTGTCATGATTTTAATATCGCGCGAAACGCCCAGAAGCCGGCGTGTTTCGCTGTAAGCCGAAAGTATCTTTTCGTCATAGGTTTCGGCGCTTATCGCCTTTAGATTTTTCGCCGCGCGGATATAGCGCGCAAGCGTTACGGAAAATGACACCGCCGCCGCGGCGAGCCATATCAAAAATATCACCGCCGCCGCGGAAATACCTGTCCCCGCCGAAGCTGTTTCGGCGCTTTGAACCGTTTGCGTAAAGCTCTGTGAAACTTCAATATTGATTATCTTGGGGACAGTAAACGCCGCCTGCAAGGGGACAATCATAAGTACCGCCGCCGTTACAGAAAGCGCGTAATACCATCCGGAAAATCTGCCCTTTGTTACTTTTTTCGCAAGAAGCGCCAAAAGGTACATAATGCTTCCCGATATGCTCATCAGGATAAGATTGTATAAAAATCTGACCATATAAATTCTCCATTCTTTCAATCCGCGTTTGCTTTGCGGATATGTTCGTTTTATCGGTTGAGCTTTTGCCGTTACAGATTTTCAAACCAGTCCTTAATCTCGCGAAGCTCATCTGCGGTCGGTTTTTCACCGCCGTAGAGCGCGGCGAGCATATTTTTCACCGAACCGGAATACATATCGTTTATAAATTCCTCGGCGCACATTTTTTTGTAATCCTCGCGCGAGATTAATGGGGTGTAATAGTTCACCTTGCCGTCCCGGCGCATTTTAAGAACGCCCTTTTCGGTAAGCCTTTTCAAAAACGTGCGGATTGTCGCGCCCGACCAAGACGTGTTTAGGCTTTCGGCAATCCCCGCGCTTGTGGCGGGGCTTTCGCTGCCCCAAATGATGTTCATAAGCTCCATTTCCGAATCTGAAATCTTCATAATGTGTTTGTTCCTTTCCTTGGATATATCCTTTATTTTGCAAAATATTAATATCGGGCGGAGATGACCGCCCTTTGAGCGACATTAAGTAGCTCTATGCTTATTATACGATATGAGCGACACGATGTCAAGCATTATTTGAAAATTTTTCAAATAAAAATTTGTCTTATATTTCAAAATAAATGACTGTGCGGTATTTGCAAATGTCAAGCGGATATGCTATAATAATAT
>JAJPXA010000202.1 GCA_021205715.1 Bacillota bacterium | reverse complement strand
CAGTTTGTACTTAAAAGCGGACGCAAAATAATATTTTAGTGTATATTCCGTAAAAATATTGGCAAAAATACTTACATCAACAAGTTAAGGAGTGAAAAGCCATAATGGACAAAAAAGAACAGAGTCAGACAAGACGTCTGCCGGGCTTTTACATAGCGCTTTGCTGCTGTGTGATTGCGATAGGTATCGCCGGTTACTTTACGGAAAAAACCACCAATGAACAACAGACCGAATCCATTTTAAACTCAAGCTCGATTGGCGGCAGCGAGGAAAACGATGCCGTCGCGGCAAACGAGGTTGTGGATAATGTGAATAAAGATACGCAAAACGAACAGGAAACTCCGATTTTGGAATATATTCCGGAGGAAAGCGGCACAGTCGCCGCTGCCACGGCGGTTGACGCGGAAAGCGAAATAACGGAAGACGCGTCCGCCGAGGCAGTTGAGGAAACGGCGGTCATAGTCGGAACACCGTCATTTTCTTTCCCGTGCGGCGGCGATATAGTTCAGGAATTTTCGCAGGAGCTTTCCTATAACAGCGCCCTCGGCGATTGGAGAACCCACAACGGCGTGGATATAGCAATCGACTCGGGCGGCAGCGTGACGGCAATCGCGGACGGCACAATATCGGAAATATCATCCGATGAAATGGGCGATTTTGTGGTTATAGAACACGACGGCGGCTTCGCAAGCAAATATTGCGGTCTGTCGAGCGTTGAAAATTTAAACGTCGGCGATGAGATAACCGGTGACTCGGTTATAGGCATTGTCACCGAAAGCAAAGCCGAAAATACGGCAGAGCCTCATCTTCATCTTGAAATGTACAAGGATTCGGCGCTTGTGAACCCAAGCGACTATTTGAGCTGAATCAAAAAAGGACAAGCGAACGCTTGTCTTTTTTGATTATATCGATATTTCAAACTCGGCGCGCCCCGCGCCGAGGGCAAAGACGCTTTTTTTGCCGTTCCCTTGCATAAATTTTATCTGTCCCCACGCCTTACATCTCTCGTTCGGATACGGGAGATGCAGCTCGGCTGAGGTATTTGACGGAATTTCACAACGGTAAATCAATTTTCCGCTTTCAATACGCCATTCCGACGCGATTTTGCCCCTCGGACTGTTGTAAAATCCCTTGGCATACGTAAGCGTGCCGCCGATTTGCGGCTTTAAAACAATGCGTCGGTATCCCGGCTCGTCCTCGCTCGTGTTTATGCCCAGAATGCCGCCGAACAGCCATTCGCCCACCGCACCGTAAGCGTAATGATTAAACGAGTTCATATTGACATCGCCGAATGTTTTCGTTTCCGCGTTGTACGAGTTCCAGCGCTCCCAAATCGTTGTCGCACCGTTTATGACGCTGTAAAGCCAGCTCGGATTTTCCGTCTGCTCCAAAAGCGCGAACGCGATATCGGTATATCCCGCTTTGACAAGCGCGGGTATAAGGTGGGATATGCCCAAAAAACCCACGGTAAGCTTGTTGTCCTCAATTGTGCTTTTAAAATGCTCGGCGGTTTTTTTGAGCTTGCTTTCGGGGATTAAATCGAAGTCAATCGCGAGCGCGTAGGCGGTTTGGCTCGCTTTTACGCCGTCCGCGCCGTAACGCGTTTGGTTTATTACCCTGCCCAGCGAATCGGCACAGCTCTTGCTCTGCTCGCCCCAATATGATATGCCGCCGTCATCGTCAACCCACGCGGAGTTAAACGCGCGCTTTATATTTTCAAAACGCTCGGCATATTTTTTACTGTCCCCGTCATATCCCAAAATCCGCGCGGTTTTCGACAACAGACGCGCGGAGTGCGCCGCATAAGCCGTCGCTGACAATATAAACGGCGTCGACTCGTCATACGCCAAATGGTCGCCGCGCGACTGCTGAATTTGTATAAACGGTATATCCGCAAGATCGGAGCGCTCCGGCGCGCTTTTACCGTCAACAACACGCAATCCGTAATTTTCCCTGCCGCTTTGATAGTCGACCCACTTTTTCATCATCTCGTAATTGTCGCTCAAAAAGCCGATGTCGCCGTATGCCCGATACATTTCCCACGGCACAATAACCGCCGCGTCGCCCCAACCGCCGCAGCCGCCCATCGGGCGGTTATCGCCGCCGAGAGGCGCGGTATCCGGCACGGCACCGGAGCGGTTATACATAAGCTGGGCGTCGCGCAAGTCGCGCAGCCACTTTTTCGCGAAATCACGTATATCTGCGTTATACGCGGCTGTTTTCGCGAATACCTGCATATCTCCCGTCCATCCCATACGCTCGTTGCGCTGCGGACAGTCGGTGAAAACAAGAAGCGAATTTCCGCGCTGACCCCATTCTATATTGCTTTGGAGCCGGTTTATATACGGATTCGAGCATTCAAAATGACCCGTGTCCTCAAGAACGTTTGTGATAACGCGCCCCTCAACGCGCTTTACGATTTCGCTTACGTTCAAATCACCGCCGCAGCCGCGTATTTCGGCATATCGAAAGCCGTGCGCGGTAAAGGACGGCTCAAACACCTCGTTTTTACCGCCCCCGCGCAAAACATAGACGTCCGTGTTGGCGGCGGAACGCAGGTTGGCAACGTATACGCCGCCGTCCTCGCGAAGCATTTCGCCGTAATTGATTTTAATTGTCTGTCCCCTTTTGCCGCAAAGCTCAACGCGCACCGTTCCCACAATGTTTTGCCCGAAATCATATACCGCGCGGTTATCGCCAAAACTCGACACCAAAACGCACGGCATAGATTTATACAGCCTCGCGCCCGAAAAATCCTGCGGCACAAGCTCCGTATACACATCGTCAAGCGTGCCGTTGGTCGGCTCGGCTTTCGCGTCAAACGGGATTTCTTTGCACCGTCCCCACCGGTTGTCATTTTCGTCGTTCAGGTCAAGCGTAAAGCGCGCGTCGCAATACTCGCCCTGCTGATAATCGGCGCATATTACCTGTCCCCCGTCCGTAAACTGCCAGCTTTCGTCCGTCACGATAACATCGCGCGTCCCGTCCTCATACTCGATATCGAGGCGGGCGATAAACGAGCTTTGCTTTCCGTAAATTTCCGCGCCGCTGTAGCCGACAAAACCGGAGTAATAGCCCTTTGTAACCGTCGCGCCGATTGAGTTTACCCCGAGCTTTAAATCAACCTCATTCGTTTGATAATAAATGCGTCTTCTGTAATCGCTGAATCCCGGGGCGAAATATTCATCGCCGACCTTCGAGCCGTTTATATACGCCTCGTAAAACCCGCGCGCGGTAGAAATAAGCCGCGCTTTCTTTACCGGCTTTGACACCGTAAAAAGCCTGCGCAAATTCACGGACGGAACCGGATTTGTCAAATTAAATTCATTCCGAACATAAAGCAAACCGTCTTTTACTGTCCCCAACGGCGACGGCATTTTAAAATCATATTCGCGGCACACCCTGTTATCGGGCGTGGTGACGCGCAACCTTTTATATACCGCCGCGCCGTCCTCCTGTTTAAGCCCTATATTCATCATAGTGCCTCGAAGCGGTCGGACGCGGTTTTCGCGCGGGATAACCGCATCGCCCTCGATAACGGCGGCGCCGTTTATAAAAACGCTTGCCCTGCCGAACGCGACATTTATTTTGATTTCGTTAAATCCGCGCTTAAGCGCGGGCATTCTCGCGCGGGCGCGTTCCTTTACATAAGGTATGCCGTCCTCCCACATATTGTCGCCGTATTCGTATACGGAAAACACTTCGGTTTTAGTGTCCCCCTCCGCCAGGATATAATTGTCCTTATTCCTCGCGCACAAGGCGATGCCGAATTTCGTTCCCTCTTCTATTTTAAATTCGGCAAGCACCTCGTATTCTCCGATTACATCCGTGTTTGCCGACGGCAAAGGACTGCCTATCCATACCGCGCCCTCAAACGGTGTGCCGACGCTTGAAAAACCCATAATTCCGCTCCTTTAACTCGGTTTACAACTACGGCTATTTTAGCATAAGCCGCGCTAAAAAGCAATACAAATTCGAGCGATTATTTCCCGCTTTTGAATTTGCCGAGCTTTTCTTTTATAAAGGCTCGCTTTATGTACGCGAGAACACACAGCGCCGCGGTTAATGCCGTTACCGCCGCCAACACGTATTTTAAAACGCTCGGCTTCACGATTATAAACGTGCTGTCGCAGGGCGCGTCAAACACCACATAACTGCCGTCCGTTTCATATTCGCGCTCCTTGTATTCCCCGTCCTCGATTACGAACACCTTAAAATTATCGGCGGCATCCTCGCAAAGCACTCTGTATTTCACGTCACCCGCGATTTTCGTGTCGTATATTTTCGCACTGTAACCCAAAACTGTCTTACAGCCGCCGATGCTGTCCTCATATTCGCTGATTTTAAGCTGAGCGGCGGCGGTAAATTTGCCCTCGGCAAGGACGCGCGCTTTGCGTTCTCCGCTGCCGATGGTCGTGGTATACTTGCTGTAAAGCGCGTAAACCTTAACGTAATTTTTCACGGATGACAAATCGATATCCTCCCACTCGCCGTATCCCGCGCCGGTATCGGGAATATCGGGTATCACGCCGACCGAGCCGCCGTAATCCACATAAACCGCCGCCGTTTCCTCTCCATCGGCGATAAAGCTCACGCGCATTTTCCCAAACATATCCGGTATGCCGTCCCTTGACATAAGCTCGTCATACGTCACCGTTCTCGCGCCGTCAATGTCCACACCGTCAATGCCCGCAAGGGTGGAGCTTAAATATACGTTATCCAACGCCGAGCCGCCGATATACGCGCCGACGGCGCCGCACGAATCGGGCAGTCCGTCTTCGCCGTTATCTATATCCGCTATCGCCGCCGAGCCGCTGACATTATTCCCGCTGCCGACAATGCCGCCGACATACGCGTCCCCGCGCAGGGTTGTCACCGCGTAACACGATACAATATCGCCCGCGCTTCGCCCCGCTATGCCGCCGACATAGCCGCCCTCGAGCGAGGATATATACTCGCGGTTCGCACTGTTTAAGACCGTTCCGAAATAACCGCGCCCCAAAATTCCGCCCGCATAATCCGATTTTGAATCAACGCTTCCGCTGTTTGTGCAATAGGCTATTACCGCCTTGACGCTTGTGACGGAGTCGTTTATAACCTTTGACGCGGCGCTTGTGCCGTCATCATCCTTTTGATTGTTTATGTAGGTTATAATATCCTCGTTTTCATTTTCGTCCTCCTCGTCAAAGTCCGCGCTTTGAGCCGCCGAACCGCATATACCGCCCACACGCGTCCGTCCCTCGACCGACGCCTTGTTTTCACAGCCGGCTATCACGCCGCCGCCGCTTAAATTACTGTAATCATTTACGTAACCGCGCTCGCTTTCTCGCGTTAAGTCCGAAATTCTGTCCGCGACCTCGTCCGCGCCGTCCATAACCTTATCGAAATCATCATCGAATTGCTCCTTCATCGACTTGACCTCATTCCTTGTATTATCCGCGCCGCGGCGCAAATCGTCGGCGGAGTCGCCCAAATCATCTATCAGCTCCTTTGATTCCGCATTCGTTTCCGACAGAAAATCCGTAAGCGAGGACAACAGATTATCAAGACTGCCGCTTACGATTTTCAGCCTGTCGGACGCATTGTCGGTAAAGCTCTTTATATCATCTCCGAGTTTCTCCGCCGCGCTGTCCATATGGTCCGCCGCCGCTTCCGCCTCATCTGAAAACGCGTCGGAATAATCGGTTATCTTATCGGCGATAGGCTCCAAATCGCCGCGCAATGCGCTTATCTCATCCGTTAAGCCGGCGGCGGTATCGCCGAGATTGTCAACGGATTGTTTTAGATTCACGTCCTTGTCCTCATACTCGTCGTATATGTCCGCGAATTTGTTCAGTTTTTCGGACATCGTGTCGCCGCCGAGCAAAATATCCTTGCAGTCGCTCGCGACATCGTACATTTCCTCCAAATCGATAACTATTATCTCCGCGTACTCCGTTATATCCTCAAGCTCATCCCATACGAGCGAAAGATTCGACATAAGGCCTCGGATATTGCTTTTTACCGCGCTCTGCGCCGCGCCGATATTATCCGACGCCGTGTCAAGGTATTCCAAAAGCTCCGCCGTTTTCACGGCTGCCGCCGCGGCTTTCGCGTAAATTGCCGCCATTTCCTCTTCTTCCGCGACTATCGCTTCGATAACCTCCTCGATATCCTCCTGCGAAAAGCTCCCGCCTTGAACAAGCGCAAGAAGCCGCGAAACGGCTGACAGCTCGCTCTCGTCCATATCCGCGAGCAGCGCGGACAAATCACCGATGATTTCCGTCACGTCCTCCCGCGTCGCGTCAAAGGTGCCGAAAATATCCTCGACCGCTCTTGTAACCTGAACGATGTTTTTCGATATTGTGCCGGAATAATCCTCGATATTTTCAATTTTCCTTTTTATTTTTTTAAGCGAATACTCGATGCTGTTTCCGTTGTAATCGTCGAAAACCTTCGCCATTTCACGCGCTTTTTCCGACGCGGAGGTGCCGCCGTTTAAAATTTCGTCTATGTCCTCGGCAAGCTCGATAATATTATCTATATCATCCGACACCGCGTCGAGGTCGCTTTCCATAACGTCAACGGTATACTCGATATTGTCAAAGCGCGTGTCGAGGACGTCGCGCATATCGCCGCTCATAATATCTCCTATCTCCTCGATATTGTCGAGCGCGGCGCGCATTTCGTCAACGGAGGCGCCAATGTCGTCCATATCCGCCTCAAGGTCGTCCGAAAACGTGTCGAACTCATCAATCAAGGCGTCTGTCTGTTCCTTGAGAACGGCGTTTTCGCTTTCGATAATGTCCAGCACGGCATCCGCGTCGCCGCTGAAATCATCGCTGAACACCTCAATGCTGCTTTGGATTTTTTCGAGCGAGCCGCCGATATCGTCAAGATATTTATCGAGATTGTTGTTGCTGAGATTATCTCCGAGCGCGTCAACGGAGCCGCGCGTTTTATCGAGGCTTTTGCCGACCGCGTCCGCCTTATCGCCGTAAACGGCGGTTATTTCGGGAATAAGCCGTCCGACAATGCCGCCGACATCGTCTTTGCCTAATATAGGAGCGTTATTTGTGCATTCGGATATGTTTCCGCTCTGCACACCCGCAATGCCGCCGGTTTTATTGCCGACATACACGTATCCGATTTCGCCGAAATTATGCGAGCTTTTTATAACATCGTTATTCTGACCGGCGATTCCGCCTGTTATTTCAAAAACCGCCGAACCCGTGGCGCGCAGGCTGTCAAGATTTATGTTAATCAACGAGCTGTTGTCTTTTTTGCCGGCGCTTCGATTGTTTACCGCGCCGTAGTTGTAACAGCCGCTGATTGTTCCGTCGTTCGTTCCCGCGATGCCGCCGGTTTTTAAATCACCCGTCACGGTTGAATAATTTACGCAGCCCGATACGGCGCCGGTGTTTCTGCCGGTTATGCCGCCGGTGTTTTCCTTTGCCTCAACCGTGCCGCGCGCCGCGCAGTTTGAAATCACGCCGGTGTTTTTACCGGCGATTATTCCGACGTTCTTTTTCGTGTCTTCCGGCAAAAGCGTCGCCTCAACCGTCAGATTTTTAACCGTTCCCGAATTTTCGCGTATAAAGCCTATGCCGGAACCTTTCTGCTTTATGCTGACACCGCTTATCGTGTAATCTCTGCCGTCAAACGTACCCGAAAAATACGGTATCGAGGTAAACGAGCTGCCGCGCATATCGATATCGTCGGTTAAATACACCGTTAAATCGGCGCTGTACTTTTCGTCCTTGCACTTTGCCGCAAGCTCTTTTAAATCCTCGGCGGTTTTTATATAGCATATGTCGCTTGCCGCCGCCGCTTCGCAGAGCGGCAGACATTCAAAAGTCAAAAGGAGCGCCGCAAACAGCGTAAAGATTTTTTTGCAAATACTATTCATTTTCACTCTCTCCCTCTCTGTCATTCTTTTCCGCGAGCTTATGCACATCCTCCGCGCCGGCGGCGGACACCTCTATTTTCGAGTTCTTCAAAATATCGCTTTTGCCGTATACAATCATTTTTATATCAGCGTTGCTCCCGCCGGTAAGCTTGCCTTGAAGAACAAGAACCGACGGTTTTGAAGATGCGGGCTTTTTGATTTTTACCTTTACCGTAATTTTAGTGCGTTCTATCAGCTTATCTCCGAGCATAAGAAGCTGCGGAAGAACCGTCATTACTATGATGAGCGAAATCAGCGTTCCGCGTCCGATACATATGCCCACGGCGTTTATAACAGGCTCCGTCGCGATAAAGCCTATCAAATATCCCGCTATGGTAAGTATGCTGCCGGATGTTATTATTGTCGGGAAGCACTCGTCTATCGCCGTGACAACGGCATCCTTTGGCGGCACCTCATCCTTGAGCTGCAAATATCGGTTCGTCAGCACTATCGCGTAATCGATTGTCGCGCCCATCTGTATCGAGCTTACGACGAGATACGCAAGGAAATATATATTGTCCCCCGCGATATACGGGCAGGCGAAATTTATCCAAATGCTTCCCTGAATGCAAAGCACCAGCAATACCGGCACACCTGCCGACTTAAATGTAAACAGAAGTATCACAAGCACGGAAAGTATTGTGATAATATTTATTTTATTGCTGTCGTCGCCAAAGGAATCGCTTAAATCCTTCGCGTTTGTCGAGTTGCCGACAAGTATCACGTCATCCCCGTAGTACTCTGCCGCCGCCGCGCGTATTTCCTCCATAAGCGCGAAGGTTTCCGCTCCCTCCTCGCCCGTATCGGCGGTGATAACAAGGCGCGAATAATCCTCGCTTTGAAGCTGCAAAAGCGCCGTTTGCAGAGTGCCGTACAGCTCCTCGAGATCCTCCGTCGTGTCGTCGTCAAGCTCTATCGCTCCCTCATCGACATTTTCGCACAGGAACATAAACATATCTATAAGCGGCACACTGTAGCTGTCGACATTTAGGAGAGCGGGCCCGTATTGACCGGAATCTATACCGTATGCCTTGTATAAAAGCCGCGTCACGTCAATGTCAATATCCATCATTTCCGACAGCTCCTGCGGAGTTATCCTATCCGTGAGCGTATAATCGTAATCATCCTTAACCGTTGTGCTTGCAAGACCCGTCACGCCCGTGACCGCGTCAAGTTCGAGCGCCTTTTCCAAAACACGCTTTTCGCTTTCGTAATTTCCCGACGGGACTATTACGGCAATCGTATTGCTTTCGCCGAAATTTTCCTTAATTTTATCCATAGCTATCCTCTCATCCGACGGCTTGTCGGTCGAAACGGTGTTAAGCGAAAAGGCGTACTCGGTTTTTGACGATAAAACAACAGCCGCTATGATTACGACGGCAAAAACAGGCGCCAATATCCAACGCGTTTTTACGATAAGCCGCCCCCAAGCGCGTATGCTCGGGACAAAGCTCTTGTGGTGAGTTTTGTCTATGGATTTCCCGAACAGCATTAAAAGCCCGGGCATTAGGAAAAACACCGTGAACAGGCTGAAAAATATACCCTTTATCAAAACCACGCCCATATCCCGACCGATGCGAAGCTGCATAAGCGTTATCGCGAAAAGTCCGGCTATGGTCGTAAGACTGCTCGATGATATTTCGATAATAGCCTTTGACAGCGCTGCGATTACCGCCTCGCGCACGTCCAGATTTTCTCTCTCATCCATATACCTGTGGCACAATATGATAGCGTAATCTATCGCGAGCGCCAACTGCAAAACAATCGCCACCGCGTTTGTTATATAGGATATTGTTCCCAAAAAATAATTGGTTCCCATATTAAGCACAGCCGCCGCGCCGAAAACTATTATAAACACGGGTATTTCCATATAACTCTTGGACGTAAACAGCAAAACAAGGACTATAATCACCGCGGCGATAATCAAAATTATCGACATCTGCTCCTCAAGCTCCGCCGTTTCATCCTTTCCGACCTCGGAAACCACATAGGCGTCCATATCGGATATATAGTTCTTTATTTCCTCCATCGCGGCGAGCGATTCCTCGTCGTCATCCTCGCCGGCAAACGTTATATTGTAATACGCGGCGGAATTTTTATAATGCTCCTCCGTGTCGTCAAACTCGACGGAATCGACTCCGCTCACCGCCTCGAAATATCCCGCCATTTCCTCCGCGCGCTCGTATGTGACGTTTGACACCATCACCCGCGCGGTGCCGAGCGTTAAAAATTCCTCGTCCATAAGGTCTATGCCGCGCCGCGTTTCCTAATCCGCCGGCAAATACGATGTTATATCGCTATTTATCTCGACCTTTGATATTGAAGCCGCGCAAAAGAGTATAAGTATTAT
>JAJPXA010000046.1 GCA_021205715.1 Bacillota bacterium | reverse complement strand
ATGTAATATTTTAGATATTGTTGTATTAAAACGGTTTAAAATATTGATAAAGGTCAAAAACGGAGGGCGCTATGATTTATGAATTTAACCTATCCACGAGCCGCGAGAATATGTACGACGTTACCGACGCGGTGCGCGGCGCTGTGGACAAAAGCGGGATTGAAAGCGGGTTTTGCATTATATACTGTCCGCATACGACGGCGGGAATAACGATAAACGAGAATGCCGATCCGGATGTTGTGCATGATATGCTTATCGGTCTTGACAAAGCGTTCCCGAACCGCGGCGAGTTTCTTCACGGCGAGGGCAATTCAAACGCGCATTTGAAATCAAGCTGCGTCGGATGCTCGAAAACCGTGATAGTGGAAAATAAAAGGCTTCTCTTGGGAGTATGGCAGGGGATATATTTCTGCGAGTTTGACGGGCCGAGAAACAGAAAATTTTACGTAAAGGTTGTAGGATAAATGGGAATTGTTTTACTTATATTCGGTATAATATTGACCGCCGACGCGCTCGCGGTTGTGATTACGTCGGGAATTGAGCTTGGAGCGCTTATAACGCTTGTTTTGGGTGTGCTTTTGATACTTTGGGGCGCGAATTATAAAGCGCTTAGGGAAAAGCACGGCATAATACGGTTTTTAAAGGCTGTGTTTAAGATATTTCTTTTGTATTTGATTGCCGCCTCGTGCTTTTTGGCGGCGTTCGGAAGCTTCAACACCTGCGATTATGAGGAGGAATACGCGGTCGTTTTGGGGTGCGGTATTCGCAATTCGCAGCCTACAAGGGTTCTTGCGAAGCGCTTGGAAAAGGCGGTTGAATACGCGGAGGCGAACCCCGGCGCTGTTATAATAGTATCGGGCGGTCAGGGAAAGGACGAGAATGTTCCCGAGGCGACGGTCATGTACAATTATCTGGTTGAAAAAGGCGTTTCCGCCGATAGGATATGGGTTGAGGCAAGCTCGGGCAGCACGTATGAAAACTTTAAGCTCTCCGATGAGCTGTACGCGCTGCAAGACAAGGAAGTCGCGGTTATAACAAACAGATTTCATATGTTCCGCGCGAACTTCTATGCCGGCATATGCGGCATAGACGCGTCGACCTGCTCGGCGGACGAGTACTTATACTCGATACCGGTCGATTATATAAGAGAGTCGCTTGCGCTTGTTAAAATGGTGGGATATTATCTGCCGATGCACTTTGGAGAATAAATAAAAAAGCATACCGCGCGGTATGCTTTTTTATTTGTCGTTTTATTTTGCCGGCTGCTTTGCCGGTTGTTTTTTTGATTTGCTTTTTGCCGTTTCGGGCGTTACGCTGTCGTATTGCTCATTCTTTCTTAAATTCTCGAACGCTACCGCCATCATCAGCTTGATACGGTTAAGCTGGTTGACCTCGGATGCGCCGGGGTCGTAATCGACAGCGACTACATTTGACTGCGGGAATTGGCGGCGCAGCTCCTTTATCATACCCTTGCCGGTTACGTGGTTCGGCAGACACGCGAACGGCTGTATACATACGATGTTCGGCGTGCCGGTTTCGATAAGCTCGACCATTTCGCCCGTGAGGAACCATCCCTCGCCGGTGCAGTGCCCGAGCTGCAAAACGCTCTTCGCGCCCTCGGCTATGTTCTTGATTTTTGACGGCGCGCGGTCGTGGAATTTCGGCATAGACAGCATTTTCTTTGTCATATGCCCGCGGAACGCCTCTATCGCGTTTATCGCGAGATTGCATAATGCCGCGCTTGACGCTTTCGTGCCGAGATTTTCGTGCTTGAAATTGACGTTGTAGAGGCAATAGAGCATAAAGTCCGTAAGCGGCGGCATTACAGCCTCGCCGCCCTCGTCCTCGATAACGCGGACTATATTGTTGTTCGCGTCGGGATGGAATTTCACAAGTATTTCGCCGACAACGCCTACGCGCGGTTTTTTAACCGTTTCGTCAAGCGGTATTTTGTCGAAATCGTCGAGTATCTCGTCTATTACCTTTTTGAGCTTGAGATTCTTTTTGTTTTTATGCAAAAGGTCGTTATAGAGCCGCTTCTGCCATTTTGCCTCAAGCGCGTCCGTTTCGCCCTTGTTTATCTCATACGGACGCGTGCGCATTGTGACCGCCATAAGCAGGTCGCCACAAAGCGCCGCCTTTAACATTCCGTCCACAATCGGGAGTGTGATTTTAAAGCCGGGGTTATCCTCCAAGCCTACTATGTTCAGCGAAATTACCGGAACCTGCGGATAGCCCGCCTCCTTGAGCGCCTTTCTAATGAACGCTATGTAATTCGTCGCGCGGCATCCGCCGCCGGTCTGCGTTATTATGACCGATGTGTTGTCCGGGTCGCATTTGCCGGAAATGAACGCGTTTACGAGCTGACCCGTTACCATAATCGACGGGTAGCACGCGTCGTTGTTGACACTCTTTAATCCCGCCTCGACGTCCTCGGGCGTTGCGTGCTCCAGAACGAGCATATTGTAGCCGTTCGCGCGGAACACAGCCTCGAACATTCCGAAATGCGTCGGACTCATCTGCGGACAGATTATTGTGTGCTTTGCTCTGTCCTCTTTCGTGAATTTGACCTTGTTTATCGTGTAGTCCTCGATTTTGTGCGGCTCGTAGCTGCTTTCGGCGCGCTCCTGCACCGCCGCGCGCAGGGAACGCACGCGTATTCTCGCCGTGCCGAGGTTCGAAACCTCGTCAATTTTTAAGGTCGTGTAAATCTTGCCGTGCGACTGCAAAATTTCCTGAACCTGGTCGGTTGTTACCGCGTCAAGTCCGCAGCCGAACGAGTTAAGCTGAATTAGCTCGAGCGCGTTGTTCTTTATTACCTGCGCCGCCGACTCGTACAATCTCGTGTGGTACGCCCACTGGTCGACAACGCGTATGTCGCGCTCCAAATGTCCCAAATGCGCGACGCTGTCCTCGGTTAAAACCGCGAAGCCGAGCGAGTTTATCATATCGGGTATGCCGTGATTTATTTCCGGGTCGATATGGTACGGTCTGCCCGCCAAAACTATGCCGCGCTTGTTGTTGTCGGCGAGCCACGCTATCGTTTCCTCGCCCTTTTTGCGTATGTCGTTTTTAAATGCCGCGACCTCGTCAAACGCTTTTTCCGCCGCCCTGTCTATTTCGGCTTTCGTAATGCCGAAATCCGCGAGAGTCTTTGCCATCTGCCGCTTGAACGACGGCTTGTCGGCGAGGTTTATAAACGGATAGAGATATTTTGTGTTCGAGTCGCGCAGGGTGTCCATATTGTTATAGATTACCTCGGGATACGAGGTGACCATAGGACAGTTGAAGTGGTTGCCCGCGTCGGAATACTCTATCTGCTCATACGGGATGCACGGGTAGAATATCGTGTCAACACCCTTGTCGAGCAAATCCTGTATATGACCGTGAACGAGCTTCGCCGGATAGCACGCGCTTTCGCTCGGGATTGATTCGATGCCCTTTTCGTAGAGCGCGTGGGAGCTTCTTGCCGAGAGCTTCACGCTGAAGCCAAGCTCGGTAAAGAACGTGTGCCAAAGCGGGTAGTTCTCGTACATATTAAGCACGCGCGGAAGCCCCAAAACGCCGTGCTTCGCGTCCTTTTCGGGAATTGACTTGTACGCGAATACGCGCTTGTATTTGTAGTCGTAGAGGTTCGGCAAATTGTTTTTCTTTTTCTCTATGCCCGCGCCCCGCTCGCATCGGTTGCCGGAAACGAAGTGGCCGCCGTCCGAAAATTCGGTTATTGTAAGCTGACAGTGGTTATTGCATTTTTGACAGCGCGTAAGCGAGGTTTCAAAGCTGAACTCGTCAAGCTCCTCCTCCGTGAGTATATCGCACTCGCCGCCGTCCCAGCGCTCCATCGCTATGATAGCCGAGCCGAACGCGCCCATAATGCCCGCTATATCGGGGCGTATGACGTTTTTGCCGGTCAACAGTTCAAAGCAGCGCAGTATCGCGTCGTTTTTGAACGTGCCGCCCTGAACGACTATGTTGTCGCCCATAAGGTCGGGGTCGCGCAGCTTTATAACCTTGTAGAGCGCGTTGCGCACTACCGAGTACGAGAGTCCCGCGCTTATATCGCCGACGGTCGCACCCTCCTTCTGCGCCTGCTTGACGCGCGAGTTCATAAACACGGTGCAGCGCGTTCCGAGATCGACGGGACTGTCCGCCTTGAGCGCCTCTTGGGCGAAGCTTATCGTGTCAAGCCCGAGCGATTCGGCAAAGGTTTGTATGAACGAGCCGCAGCCCGACGAACAAGCCTCATTAAGCATAATGCTGTCGATTACGCCGTCCTTTATCTTCATACACTTCATATCCTGACCGCCGATGTCTATGATGAAATCGACGCCGGGCGAAAAGTGGTTCGCGCCCTTGTAGTGGGCGATGGTTTCAATCTCGCCCTCCTTTATTCGAAAAGCGGTCTTTAAAAGCAGCTCGCCGTAGCCTGTCGTGCAGGCGTTCGCGATAAACGCGTCCTTTGGGAGCCGACTGTATAAATCGCGCAAAATTTCAATGCCGCAGGTTATCGGACTGCCCTCGTTTTTGCCGTAGTAGTCGTATATAATTTCCGCCTTTTGGTTGATAAGCACGCATTTAATCGTGGTCGAGCCGACGTCAAGTCCCAGGAAAACGGGGCCTTTCGCCGATTTTATATCCGCGCGCTTCGCCGTTGTTTTCGCGTGGCGCTCGTCAAACTCGCGGCGCTCCGCATCGTCCAAAAACAGCTTGCGCATACGGGTGACCTCCTCGGTTGACTCCGTCGAGGTTTTAAGCGTCGTTAAAAGCTCGCCCGCCGTCATTTCTGCGTCCTCGTGCATAAGCGCCGCGCCGATTGCGACGAACAGCTGCGCGTTGTCGGGAATGGTAAAGGATTTTGCCTTGTCCTTTAACGTGTCCTCAAACTGCCGTCTTAACTGCGGCAGGAAATGCAGAGGCCCGCCCAAAAATACGATGTTTCCCTTTATCGGTCTGCCTTGGGCAAGACCGGATATTGTCTGTGTTACAACCGCCTGCAAAATCGACGCCGCAACGTCCTCGCGCGCCGCGCCCTCGTTTAAGAGCGGCTGAACGTCCGATTTGGCGAACACGCCGCAGCGCGCCGCGATCGGGTAAATCGTCTTATGCTTTTCCGCGAGCGCGTTAAGACCGTCCGCGTCGGTTTTTAAAAGTATCGCCATCTGGTCGATAAACGAGCCTGTGCCGCCGGCGCAGGTGCCGTTCATACGCTGCTCAAGGCCGTCGGTAAGATAGAGGATTTTCGCGTCCTCGCCGCCAAGCTCGATTACCACGTCCGTGTCCGGCAAAAATGTCTTTATCGCCTCTTTGTTCGCTATTACCTCCTGCACAAACGGCAGCGAGAGCATTTTTGAAAGAAGCAGACCGCCCGAGCCGGTTATCACCACGGTGAACGGCTCGCCGCCGAATTTTTCCTTTACCTCGTCAAAGAGTCCCTCGACGGTTTGCTTTATGTCGGAAAAATGTCTGCGGTATTCGCTGAAAAGTATGTTATTACCGCCGTCGAGAACCACGACCTTAACGGTGGTGGAGCCGACGTCTATCCCCATATGTAATTTACTCATAATCATACCCCTTATATATAAAAATACTGTTTCCACACCTGTCCTATCATTATAACATAAAGATTTTTTATGTTCAAGCGAATGAGCGAAATTATAATAATTTGTTCACAAATGAAAACAAAAAATTGCCCTGTTTTCCGTAACAGAGTCAAACGAGGAAGCAAACGGGCGAAAAAAGCGCTCGGAATTTTGAAAAATAGGCATATTTTGGACTTTACAAACGGTAAAAAAAGTAATATAATGACAGTATGCCGATTTTTTCGGCGCGGAATAAAATTATGGGAGATGTTAATATGATAAAAGCGGCGGTTTTGGGAGCAACGGGTTACGCAGGCGTAGAGCTTGTGCGTTTGCTTTCCAATCATCCGGAGGTTCAAATAGAGGTTTTGGGCTCGCAGTCCTTTGCGGGACAGGGGATAGACGAGGTGTATCAAAGCTTTGAACATATTTTGGACGTTAAGTGCGAGGAGCTTGACCTTGATAGAGTGCGCGGCTGCGACGTTGTGTTTACGGCGCTTCCGCACGGCGCGTCGAAGGAGGTCATTCCGGCGCTTATCGAGCAGGGCGTTAAAGTGATAGATTTGAGCGGTGACTTCCGCTATGACGATATCGAGGTGTACGAGAAGTGGTACGGTCAAAAGCACTCGTCGCCCGAGCTTTTAAAGGAGTCGGTTTACGGTATGCCGGAGCTGTACCGCGATAAAATAAAGGGAGCGCGGCTCATCGGAAACCCGGGCTGTTATACGACCTGCTCCATTTTGGGAACGGTGCCGCTTTTAAAGAGCGGTATGGCGGAAACGAAGAACATAATCGTCGATGCGAAATCGGGTGTCACCGGCGCCGGACGCAGCGCGGCTTTGCCGTACAGCTTTTGCGAGTGTACCGAGAATATGAAAGCGTATAAGGTCGCGACGCACCGCCATACGTCGGAGATTGAGCAGGAGCTTTCAAAGGCGGCGGGCGAGGAGATAATCATATCGTTCACACCGCATTTGATACCCTTAAAGCGCGGCATTTTGGCGACGATATACGTGAATTTGAAGCAAAAATCGAGCGCGGCGGAGCTTACGGAAATGTACAAGGAATTTTACAAGGACGAGTTCTTCGTAAGGGTTAAGGACGAGGGACATTTGCCCGAAACCAAGTTTGTCGCGGGAAGCAATTTCGTCGACATCGGGCTTTGCTATGACGAGCGCTTACAGCGCGCGGTGATAGTGTCGGCGCTTGACAATATCGTAAAGGGCGCCGCCGGTCAGGCGGTTCAGAATATGAATCTGCTGTTCGGATTTGACGAGAAAACGGGACTTAAAAACGCGGGATTTTATTTATAATTGAAAAATTTTAACGGGAGATTTTGACGATGGATGAAAAAATGGACGGACTTATAAAAAAGGCGGGCATACTTATCGAGGCTCTGCCGTACATACAGAAATTCGCGGGCAAGACCGTTGTGGTGAAATACGGCGGTAATGCTATGATAAACGAGGAGCTTAAAAACAGCGTTATGGAGGATATTACGCTGTTGAAATTCATTGGGCTTAACCCGATAGTCGTTCACGGCGGCGGCCCCGATATTTCAAAGGCGCTCAATGACCGCGGGGTTAAGAGCCGATTTATAAATGGACTGCGCTACACGGATGATATTACAATGGACGTTGCGCAGCAGGTGCTTATCGGCAAAACCAATAAGGAGATAGTGTCGCTTTTGAACACAAAGGGCGGGCGCGCGATAGGCATAAGCGGTATCGACGGCAGCTTTATAGAGTGCGAAAAAAGCTATACCGAGGTTGACGGCGAAAAGGTCGATTTGGGCTATGTCGGAAATGTGGTTTACGTTAAAAGGTGTATTTTGGAGCTTCTCAGCTCAGACCAGTATATACCCGTTGTCGCGCCTATCGGCACGGACAAGGACGGCAATTCGTACAATATAAACGCCGACACCGTGGCGGCGGCTGTCGCGGCGGCGGTTAAGGCGGAGAAGCTGATTTTGCTTACCGACGTCGAGGGCGTTAAGGACAAGGACGGAAATATAATTTACGAGGCGGGCACGGACGAGATTACCGAGATGATAGACGACGGCACGATAAACGGCGGTATGATTCCGAAGGTTCAAGGCTGTATGGACGCGCTCGACAAGGGCGTAAAGGGCGTGCATATAATAGACGGAAGAATTCCGCATTGCCTGCTGCTTGAAATTTTCACCAAGACGGGTATCGGAACGCTTATAAAAAGCGCGGATTATTAACAGGGATTTTATGAAAGGAATATATAACGATGAGAATGTCAAAATTACTTATGCCCACGCTGCGCGAGGTGCCGGCGGAGGCTGAGATTACGAGCCATAAGCTGATGCTGCGCGCGGGTATGATACGCAAGCTCGCGGCGGGAATTTATTCATATCTGCCGCTCGGGCTTAGGGTTGAAAAGAAAATCGAGCAAATTGTCCGCGAGGAGATGAACCGCGCGGGCGCGCAGGAGCTTTTGATGGCGGCGCTGCTGCCGGCGGAGGCTTATCAGGCGTCGGGACGCTGGGAGGTTTTCGGCCCGAGTATGTTTAAATTAAAGGACAGAAACGACCGTGATTTCTGCCTCGGCCCCACGCACGAGGAGCTGTTTACGCAGACGGTTATCGACAACGTGCGCTCGTATAAGGAATATCCGATGACGCTTTATCAAATTCAGACGAAGTACCGCGACGAGGGCAGACCGCGTTTCGGCGTAATGCGCAGCCGCGAGTTCGTTATGAAGGACGCGTACAGCTTTGATTTGACCGAGGAGGGTCTGGACGCGTCGTATAAGGCGATGTATGACGCGTACTGCGCGATATTTACCCGCTTGGGACTCGATTTCACGATAGTCGACGCGGACAGCGGCGCTATGGGCGGAAGCGGCAGTCAGGAATTTATGGTAAAATCGCCCGTAGGCGAGGACGGCATAGCGTACTGCGACGCCTGCGGATGGGCGGCGAATTTTGAAAAGGCGGAATGTATTCCGACCGAGGTTCCCTCGCCCGAGGGCGATTTGCCGATTGAGAAAATTCACACGCCGAACGCCCACACAATAGAGGAGCTTGTCGAGTTTATGGGCGCGAAACCGTATAATTTCGTAAAGACGATACTGTACAAGGCGGACGATAAGTATATCGCGGCTATGGTTCGCGGCGACCGTGAGGTGAACGAGGTTAAGCTTAAAAATCTCGTAGGCTGCACGGATGATTTGGAGCTTGCCGAGCCGTTCGCGGTAAGGGAGCTTACGCACGCCGAGGTCGGATTCGCGGGGCCTGTCGGACTTGACATTCCCGTGTATGTCGATAAAGAGGTTGAGCTTATGAAAAACTTCATCGTAGGCGCGAACGAAACGGATATGCACTATAAAAATGTGAATATGGGCAGAGATTTCACGCCCGCGGTTATCGCGGATATTCGCATTATAACCGACGGCGACGTTTGCCCCAAATGCGGCAAGCCGATAAAAACGGCGCAGGGCGTGGAGGTCGGACATATATTCAAGCTCGGCACGAAATATTCAAAGGCGCTGGGACTTACCGCGCAAACAGAGAGCGGCGAGGTTGCGGACGTTATTATGGGCTGCTACGGCATAGGCGTAACGCGCTGTCTTGCGGCGTCAATCGAGCAGAACAACGACGAGAACGGCATAATTTGGCCCGTGTCAATCGCGCCGTATCACGCGGTTGTGGTGCCGGTAAATTCCAAAAATGAGGAGCAAGTTCGGCTTGCGGAAAAAATTTACAACGAGCTGCTTGACGCGGGCATAGAAACGCTTATCGACGACCGCGACGAGCGCCCGGGCGTAAAATTCAAGGACTGCGACCTTATCGGCATACCCGTAAGAATAGTCGTCGGAAAAAAATGTGGCGAGGGCATAGTCGAATATAAGGAACGCGTGTGGGACAAGGCGGAAGAAAAGACCGTTGACGGCGCGGTAAAGGATGTTATCGAGTTTATAAAAAGCAATATATAATTTGTTTAAATAAAAAAAGGACGAAAGTCCTTTTTTTAATCCTTTAAATACAAATCTCTTGTGTATACCTTATCTCGCACATCGTCAAGCTCCTTGTGGTAGCGGTTGGCGGCGATAACATCCGAGATTTTTTTAAACTCGCCGAGATCCTTTACGACCTCCGTTCCCAAATACTCGTCCGCGCCGAGCGTCGGCTCGTAAATCACAACGCGTATGTTTTCGTGCTTGAGCATTTCTATTTTATCTATAACAGCCGATTGGCGGTAGTTATCCGAATGCGATTTCATTATAAGTCGGTAAATTCCGACAACATTCGGACTTTTTTCCAAAATCGTATCGGCGACAACGCGCTTTCGCGTCATATTTGATTTTGTTATCGCGCCGATGATGTCCTGCGGAATGTTTTTATAGTTCGCGAGCATTTGCATCGTGTCCTTGGGCAGGCAATAGCCGCCGTAGCCGAAGGACGGGTTGTTGTAATAATTGCCGATTCGCGGGTCCATACACACGCCCTGGATTACGCGGTTGCTGTCAAGACCGCACATTTGCGCGTAGGTGTCAAGCTCGTTGAAGTACGCTATTCTTAACGCGAGATATGTATTCGAAAACAGCTTTACCGCCTCCGCCTCGGTGGTGGTGACGAATAAAGTCGGAATATTTTCTTTCAGAGAGCCTTCCGAAACGATTTTCACAAAATTGCGGGCTTTTTCCTCGAGTCCGTCAATTTCCGCGTTAAATCCCACCACTATTCTCGACGGATAGAGATTGTCGTAAAGCGCCTTGCCCTCGCGGAGGAATTCCGGTATAAATATGACATTCGTTATTCCGTATTTTTCCGAAAGCTGAGCCGTATAGCCGATCGGAACGGTCGATCGGATGACAATAAGCGCATCGGAGCCGCGCGACAAAATATCCTCTATCACGCCTTCGATGGACGATGTGTCAAAATAATTGAGCTTTTCGTCATAATCGGTCGGAGTGGCAATCATAATAATGTCCGCGTTTGAGTATACCTCGTCCGCGTCCGTCGACGCGGTTAAATCAAGCTTTTTGTCTTTCAGATATTCGGCTATTTCCTCATCGGCAATCGGCGAACACCCGCTGTTAATCATTTCCACCTTTTCGCGGTTTATATCCAAGGCATAAACCGAATTATGCTGCGCGAGAAGCACCGCGTTTGAGAGCCCCACATAT
>JAJPXA010000090.1 GCA_021205715.1 Bacillota bacterium | reverse complement strand
TCATCTCGTAACAAATTATCGCGGGATGTAACACATCTATTGTAAACCTACAAAAATATTGCCGAGGCTTTGGCGGCGGTGCTTGCAAATTAGAAAAAAGTGTGCTAAAATATATACAAAGTGTTTTTACAAGGAGAAAGCTATGTCTAAAAAAAGCAACATCAGAAATTTTTGTATAATAGCGCATATAGACCACGGCAAATCCACGCTTGCCGACAGACTTTTAGAGCTTACGAATGAGGTTGACCAAAGAGAAATGAAAGACCAAATCCTTGACGATATGGATTTGGAAAGGGAAAGAGGAATAACCATAAAGGCTCACGCCGTAACCCTGAAATACAAGCGCAAGGACGGCGGGGAATATATGCTTAACCTTATCGACACGCCCGGGCACGTCGATTTTAACTATGAGGTTTCGCGATCGCTCGCCGCGTGCGAGGGCGCGATTTTAGTAGTCGACGCGTCGCAGGGAATAGAGGCGCAGACGCTTGCCAACACCTATCTCGCAGTCGACCACGGACTTGAGGTTGTGCCGGTAATAAATAAGATAGACCTCCCGTCCGCAAGACCGGAGGCTGTTATACGCGAGATTGAGGACGTCATAGGCATCCCCGCAGAGGACGCGCCGAGGATTTCGGCAAAAACCGGCTTAAACGTCGACCGGGTTCTTGACGAGATAGTCGAGAAAATTCCCGCGCCGGAGGGCGATGAAAACGCGCCCCTAAAGGCGCTTATCTTCGATTCGTATTACGACAGCTATAAGGGCGTAATAGTTTACGTGAGAGTCAAGGAGGGCAAAATCCGCCCCGGGCAGCGTATAAAGCTGATGTCGACAAACGCCGAGTTTGACGTCGTCGAGGTCGGCGTGATGCACCCGTCGGGACTTGCCGAGGGCGATGAGCTTTCCGCAGGCGATGTCGGATATATTGCCGCGAGCATTAAAAACATACGCGACACGCGCGTGGGCGACACCGTCACAACCGCCGAGGGCGGCGCGAAAGAGCCGCTCCCGGGCTATAAAAAGGTAAACCCGATGGTTTACTGCGGAATATATCCCGCCGACGGCGCGCAGTACGAGGATTTAAAGGAAGCGCTTATGAAGCTTCAGTTAAACGACGCGGCGCTGATGTTCGAGCTGGAAACCTCCGTAGCGCTCGGATTCGGATTCAGGTGCGGATTTTTGGGACTGCTGCATTTGGAGATAGTCCAGGAGCGCCTTGAGCGCGAGTACGCGCTTGACCTTGTCACGACCGCGCCGAGCGTTATATATAAGGTGTATAAAACAAACGGCGAGATGGTTTGGGTTGACAATCCGTCCAATTTGCCCGACCCCGCCGAGATAGATTATATGGAGGAGCCGGTGGTAAACGCGACGATAATGGTTCCCAAGGACTATGTCGGAAACGTTATGGAGCTGTGCCAGGAGCGCAGAGGCGTGTATAAGGATATGACCTATATGGACGAGAGCCGCGCGGAAATATTTTACGAGCTGCCGCTCAATGAAATTGTGTACGATTTCTTTGACGCGCTCAAATCGCGCACCAAGGGTTACGCGTCGTTCGACTATGAGCTTAGCGGCTATAAAAGATCCGACCTCGTTAAGCTCGACATACTTTTAAACGGCGAGGCGGTGGATGCGCTTTCGTTTATAATATTTAAGGACAACGCCTACTCGCGCGCGCGTAAGATGTGCGAAAAGCTGAAAAAATCGATACCGCGCCAGCTCTTTGAGGTGCCCATTCAGGCGGCGATAGGCTCAAAAATAATCGCGCGCGAAACGATAAAAGCAATGCGCAAGGACGTTTTGGCGAAGTGCTACGGCGGCGATATAAGCCGAAAGAAAAAGCTGCTTGAAAAGCAGAAGGAGGGCAAAAAACGTATGCGTCAGGTCGGAAGCGTAACCGTCCCGCAGGAAGCGTTTATGTCCGTCTTGAAACTGGACGAATAAAAAAACGGAACCGTTTGAAAACGGTTCCGTTTTTTTATTACAGAAGTCTGAAAAATGCCTCGTATATCTTTTTCGCGACATACGCGTTATTCATTATGTAAAGATGTATTCCGTCGACGCCGTTTGAAATGAGGTCTATTATCTGATTCACCGCGTAAGCGATGCCCGCGTCGCGTATCGCCTCGGGGTTGTCCTCATACCGCATCATCATCGTTGCGAACTTTTCCGGCAGTGACGCGCCGCAAAGCGACACCATCCGTTCAATCTGACGTTTGTTTACAACCGGCATAATTCCCGCTTCAATCGGCACATCTATGCCCGCGAGCGTGCAGCGTTCGCGGAAACGGTAGAAGTAATTGTTATCGAAAAACAATTGACTCAAAAGATAGTCCGCGCCCGAGTCAACCTTGCGCTTTAAATTGCGTATATCCGTCACAACGTCCGCCGCCTCGGGGTGCTTTTCGGGATAGCACGCGGCGGCGATATCGAAATCGCCGTTTTCCTTGATAAATGTAATCAATTCGTTCGCGTGATCGAAATCGCCTTTCGGAATATCCCCGTCCGCGGGCATATCGCCCCTAAGCGCCAGGATATTCTCGATATTTTTGGACTTCAAATCATCCAAAAGCGCGAGCACCTCGTGCTTTTTCAAGCCTATGCACGGCATATGCGCAATGCTCTCTATGCCGTAATTGTTTTTTATCGCCGATGCAATCTCAAACGTGAGCTTGCTGTTCTCACTGCCGCCCGCACCGTATGTGACGCTTATGAAATCGGGCTTTATATCCTTTACCTCGTCAAGCATCGTGTACACCGTGTCAATCGGCGCGGTGCGCTTGGGCGGGAATATTTCAAACGAAAACGTTGTTTTCTTGTTTGAAAGCTCACTGATTCTCATTTCTTAACTCCTTTGCCGCCGCGACCATATTGGTTAAGCTCGGCTTTGTTTCCGCGACGCCTCTTGTTTTAAGTCCGCAGTCGGGGTTTACCCAGAGCTTCGACGCGGGTATACGCGCGAGCATTTTGTTAAGCGCCGCCTTTATCTCCTCCGCCGACGGGATTCTCGGCGAGTGTATGTCATAAACGCCGGGGCCTACCTCGGTGCGGAAATTGTTTTCCTTTAATACGTCCAAAATTGTCAAATCGGAGCGCGACGCCTCAAACGTGATAACGTCCGCGTCCATATCGTCTATTTCCTTTATAATGTCCGCAAATTCGCTGTAGCACATATGCGTGTGTATCTGCGTTTCGGGCTTTACCGTGTTGTGAACAAGTCTGAACGCGGGTATCGCCCACGAGAGATACTCGTCCGTCCAATCGGTTTTGCGGAGCGGGAGCTTCTCACGAAGCGCCGCCTCGTCAATCTGAATTATATTGATGCCGTTCGCCTCAAGGTCGAGAACCTCGTCCTTTATCGCGAGTCCTATCTGATACGCGCATTCCTTAAGCGAAATATCCTCGCGCGGGAACGACCAGTTCAGTATCGTAACGGGGCCGGTAAGCATACCCTTCATAGGCTTGTCGGTAAGGCTCTTCGCGTAGGTTGACCACGCGACCGTCATCGGCTTTTCGCGCGACACGTCGCCCCATACGATAGGAGGCTTAACACAGCGCGTGCCGTAGGACTGTACCCATGCCTTTTCGGTAAAGAGGTAGCCGCTCAGGCACTCGCCGAAATACTCAACCATATCGTTTCTCTCGTACTCGCCGTGAACCAAAACGTCGATGCCTATTTCTTCCTGAAGTCTTACGCACTCCTCAATCTTCTTTTTGTTGAAATCAACGTATTCCTGCTCCGTTATCTCGCCCTTTTTGAATTTTCTGCGGTTTTCGCGCACGTCCGCCGTCTGCGGGAACGAGCCGATTGTCGTTGTCGGGAAAAGCGGGAGCTTGAACGCGTCCTTTTGTATTTTTTCTCTTTCGTGAAATTCCGGAAGTCTTACGAAATCCGCGTCCGTAAGCGACGCGACTCTCGCCTGAACCGCCTTGTTGTCACAGTCGCGGCTCTCCTCGAACAATGCCGCGTTCGCCTTGTATTCCGCGGTTTCGTAAGCGTTCGGAGCGGCCAAAACGCTCTTAAGCTCGTTAAGCTCGCCGAGCTTCTCCTCCGCGAATGCGAAATGCTTTTTGCGGCTCTCATCAAGCTTTTGCTCGTGCTTTAACGTGTACGGAACGTGAAGAAGCGAGCAGGATGTGCTTATAACAACCTCGTCCGCGAGCTTGTTAAGCTCCGTCACGGTTTCAATGGTTTTCGCATAGTGATTTCTCCAAATATTTTTGCCGTTTACCACGCCCGCGAACAGCGTTTTGCCGCTCGGGAAACCGTTCGTCTTAACAAGATCGAGCGTCCTTTTGCCCTCGATAAAATCAAGACCCACGCCGTCGAAATCAAGTGCCGTAACCTCCTTATAGCAGTCGCGTATGTCGCCGAAATATGTCTGAACCAGAACCTTTACACCGCCCTTGCTTGCCAAAATCTTATTGTAAAGCGTTTCAAAGAGCGAGATGTCGTCCTTGTCCAGATCGTGAACAAGATACGGCTCGTCAAACTGCACCCACTCCGCGCCGAGCGCGCCGAGCTTCTCAAGTATCTGCGCGTACACGTCCGCAACCGCATCCGTGAAATCCGCTATACTCTTGCTTCCGGTAAAGCGCGCGAGTTTAAGCATCGTAAACGCGCCGACGATAACCGGCTTTGTCGCGATACCCTGCGCTTTCGCCTCGTTAAAGAGGTCAAACGGCTTTGTGCCGTTGAGCTTTATCTCACAGTCGTCGT
The DNA here is from genome assembly GCA_021205715.1 of Bacillota bacterium. GTDB lineage: Bacteria > Bacillota > Clostridia > UBA1381 > UBA1381 > 12844. Next base: position 6,122 of record JAJPXA010000090.1, on the reverse strand, counting down.
CAATCTCGGGAACCATATAATGGTAATTCGTGTTAAACCACTTCTTCATCGCAAGCGCCTTTACGTCGCCGCTCTCGCCCTGATAACCGCGCGCCATCGCGAAATACGTGTCAAGCTCGCCGAGCTTCAGGTCGGAATAGCGCTTCGGAATGATGTTCAAAAGCACAGCCGTTTCAAGCGTGCCGTCAAAGAAAGAGAAATCGTTGCTCGGGATATAATCAACGCCGTTCTCTTTCTGTGTCGCCCAATGCGTTTTTCTCAAATCCGCGGCGGTTGCCTCAAGCTCCTCCGTCGAAATATCGCCTCGGAAATACTTCTCCGACGCGAATTTAAGTTCTCTTAAAGTACCCACTCTCGGGTATCCTATAACAGATGTTTTCATAGTATTTAGTCCTTTCGTGCATATATTTTAATTTAACATTAATTCTACCATATGAGTAGGTATTCGTCAAATACGCTTTTTTTATCCCGTGCTATAGATTTTTCCTATAGCTCATTTAAAACAACGAGGTAATCAAAACCGCGCACACGACGCTCACAATATCGCCGAACACCGCGTAAGGCACGGCTTTAAGCGTGTTTTTAACACGCGTGCGCGAAAAATACACGCACAGACAGTAAAACGTGGTTTCGGTCGAGCCGTACATAACCGACGCGGCTTTGCCTACCGCGCTGTCCGCGCCGCATCGGTTTAAAATATCGGTAAATATTCCCATCGACCCGCTCCCCGAAAGTGGACGTATCAAGGCGAGCGGGATAAGCTCGCCGCTCATTCCGATTTTATCGGTAAAGCGCGAAACAAATCCGACAAGCAAATCAAACGCGCCCGACGCGCGCGCCATATACACCGACGACATTATCGCAATCATCGGCGGCAAAACGGATTTCAGCATTTTAAGTCCGTCCGCCGCCCCCTCGATAAACAGCTCATAGGCGGGCTTTTTGCGGGAGAGCGCGAGGAGCAGGACGGCGCATATTAAGGCGGGCATAATATATTTCATAGCTTGCTTCGTGCGCCGCCGTTTTTACAGAACAATTTGACCGCCGTAACCGCCGCCGCGACGGATACCGCGGAGGTTATCCAAACGGGCGCGATAACCGCCGCCGCGTCGCCGCCCGCCGCGGCGCGAAGCGACATTATCGTAGTCGGAACGAGCTGGAACGAGGTCGTGTTCAAGACCAAAAACATACACATTTCATACGACGGTTTCGACGGCTCCGCGTTGGTTTTGTCAAGCGCCTCCATAGCGCGTATGCCCGCAGGCGTCGCCGCGTTGCCCAAACCCAAAACGTTCGCGGTGACGTTCAAGGATATGTATCGGCGCGCCTCGTCATTCGCGCGCGGGAACAGAAATTTCGTGACCGGACTTATGATTTTTTGCAGTGCCGCGACCGCGCCGGCATCCTCCGCGACGCGCATAATGCCGCACCAAAAGCACATTATCCCCGCAAACGAAAGCACCGTTTCTATCGCCGCCGCCGCACCCTCCGCTATCGCCGCCGCCGTTTCGTTTACCGTCCCGTTTGCCGCGGCACAGACAAACGAAACCAAAACCATTGCGCACCAAATATAATTCATACAACCCCTCCTCGCAAATTGTCGGAACAGCACGCGGTAAACGCCGCCGCTTCGGCTTGTTTCGCAAGCCTGAAATAAAAACGCGCCGCGCCCGATTTACCGCTCATACTCCGGCATAAAATTAAGCGGAAGCATAAACCCTCCGAGCGACACGGTCATAACATCCCCGCCGACCTGCTTTCTGCCGACGCATATAACGTTCGCGCGCACCTCCTCGCCGACATCCTCGGGAAAATTCGTGACGATATACGTGTACCTCGTGCCGCTCATCCCCGCGTACGGGCGCAGATCGAAGCCGCCCTCGATTTGCAGATCGTTGTAGCTTTCGTAAACCAAATCAAACGGCTCGGGAATACGTATATCGACGACTTCGACAGGCTTTTTTTGAACCTCTATGCCCAAGCTGCCCAAAAATCTCACATTCGCGCCGTTCACGCCGCCGTCCGAGAACAACGCGAAAATCACCGCCGAAACGGCAACCGCTGCGGCGGAAACGATATATAAAGCCTTTTTGTGTTTCAAACTCATCACCCCGTTTACAATATGCCCCTTTTAATACAAATATTACCTGTTTAAAACCCGAAAAACGGACTAAACTACAATCAGTAAAAATTTAACGCAAGGAGTGATGGCATTGAATAACACCGCATTGATAATCACGATAATAGGCGCGCTGAACTGGCTGCTTATAGGATTGTTCGGCTTTGACCTTGTCGGCACGCTTTTCGGCGGTCAGCTTTCGGTCGTGTCAAGAATAATTTTTGTGATAGTGGGCATAGCCGGCTTGTGGTCGATAAACATCCTTTTCAAGGACAAGGTCCCCAAACACAGCGAAGCGCACTGAAACCAAACCGCAGCAAAAAAGCGGCGCCCCAAACCCGCCGTATAAGAAAAAAACCACCGCGCAGCGGTGGTTTTTAAATTAAAAACAAATATCCGTCAAGCCTTCTTATACGACCCTAAAAACTTATAAAACTCCGTCCCGCGCCGCAGCTTGTCCAGCGCGAAATATATCGACGCGTTATCGATATTCCCGTCGATGTCAATAAAAAACACATACGTCCCCAAGTGCGTCTTAATCGGGCGCGACTCAATTTTCGTCATATTCACGTTCGACGCCGAGAACAGCTCAAGCGCACTGTAAAGGCTTCCGGGCTTGTTTTCGAGCGTGAACGCGATGGACGTCTTGTCGTCGTCCGTCACCAGCTTTGACGGCTCTCGTTCGACTATCACAAAGCGCGTGGAATTACTCTTGTCGTCGCCGCAGTCCGCCCGCGCAATCTCCAATCCGTACAAATCTGCGGACGCCTTTGACGCTATGCAGGCGACAGATCCGTCCGAGCGCGCAACGCGCTCCGCCGCCGCTGCGGTGGAGTCGGCATATTCGGTTTTTATATCCTTAAACTCCGTGTTTAACATATGCGAGCATTGACCGATCGGCTGCGGATGCGACGTGATAAGCTTAATTCCGCTTATATCTGCCCCGCGCTTAATCATAAGATTTTGCGATATATGCAAAACATACTCGCCGGTTATGTACAAATTCACGTCAAACGCGAGCATATCGAGCGTCGTGTTTATCGCGCCCTCGATTGAATTTTCAATCGGCACGATGCCGCGCTCAATCTCGCCGCCGTCGACCGCCTTTATCACCGCGTTTATCGTGCGGTATTCGCGAAGCTCCTCGCCGTTCGCGCAGTCTTTAGCCGCCTGATGCGAAAATGTCCCCTTAGGCCCCAAATATCCTAACATATAATACCTCTTAATTCCGATTCGGGTCAAAAATTAAGCGGCTCCTCGGAGCGGCTTAATTTTTGACGCCTATATAATTTCAAATTACAGCAGCTCTCTGCCTACTGCTTTCGCGATTAAGTCAAGCTCTTTCATAAGCGTGTTGAACTTCTCCGGCTTTAACGACTGAGGGCCGTCCGACGCCGCCTTTTCGGGGCAGTTGTGAACCTCGATCATAAGACCGTCCGCGCCCGCGGCTATAGCTCCTTTCGCGATTGGCGCGACATATTTGTACGAGCCTGTCGCGTGCGACGGGTCGGCTATAATCGGCAAATGCGAAAGCTCCTTCGACACCGGTATCGCGCTGAGGTCAAAGGTGTTTCTTGTCGCGGTTTCATAGGTTCTTATGCCGCGCTCGCAAAGAATAACGTTCTCGTTGCCCTCGGACATAATATATTCCGCCGCCATCAGCCATTCCTCCATGGTGCTTGCGAGTCCGCGCTTTAAAAGAATGGGCTTGTTCGTCTTTCCGACTTCGCGCAGAAGCTTGAAATTCTGCATATTTCTCGCGCCTATCTGCATAATATCCGCGTATTTCGCGACCAAATCAACGTCGCGCGTGTCAACGACCTCGGTGCATATGGGCATACCCAGCTCCTTGCCGCTGTTGTACATAATTTCAAGTCCCTCGCCCTCAAGACCTTGGAACGAGTACGGCGATGAGCGCGGTTTAAACGCGCCGCCTCTTAAAATATTCGCGCCCGCCTCTTTCACGCTTCTCGAAACAGTCGTGAACTGCTCTTGACTTTCAATCGCGCACGGACCTGCGAAAACGGCGAGCTTGTTTCCGCCGACCGTCACGCCGTAGCCTACGTCGATTACACTCTGCTCCTTTTGCAGCTCCTTTGACGCCAGCTTGTACGGCTTCATTATCGGGACGACATTCTCAACGCCCGACATCAAAAGTATCTGATTCATACTGAGCTGTCTTTTATCGCCTATGGCGCCGATAATCGTTTTCTTTTCTCCCTCGATCGGGTGAGTTTTAAATCCGTATTCCTCAAGAACCTTTTCAACCGCGACAATTTCCTTTGCCGACGCGTTGTCTTTCATAATAATAATCATTGCTATACCTCTTCTCTGACAATAAATTCTTATTTTATAGTATTATACCAAAAAACAAAACGTATTTCAAGTCCTTTTGCAATATTGCCCGCGCGGCGCGGTTTTATTCAAAAAAGCCGCCGGCATTTTATGACGCCGGCGGTAATTTTAAGGCTCGAATTTATTCCAAAACATTTATTTTTTTCTTCATTACGGGTATATACATAAGACCCGCGCATATCGCCGTCAGACCCTCGCCTATAAGGAATGACCACCAAACAATCGAAACGTTTTCCGCGCCTGTGACGAATTTTGCCAAAATCCACGCGGCGGGCAGAATGAATATCACCTGTCTGCCGAACGAGATAACCATAGACTCAATTCCGCGCTGAAGCGCCTGGAATATACCCTGAAACGCTATGCTCGCTCCGGCGAAAATAAGACCGAGCGACACGATGCGCATACACTGCACACATATCGTGTGAGTGACGTCGGAGAGGGCGAAGAAGCCTATAAGCGGCTCGGTCAAAAGCTCAATCGCCGCCAAGCCTGCCGCCATCAGCACCAATGTGTAGAGCATACCGTACTTTATTCCGTCCTTAATGCGCTTTTTGTCTTTCATACCGTAGTTAAACGCGACAATCGGCGTGATAACGTCCCTCATTCCGAACGCGGCAAATGTGATAAGCTGCTGAATTTTGCAGTATAATCCGTAAACCGTCACGGTGTTCTCGCCGACCTGCGGAATTTTTCCGAAAATAATATTGAGTCCGTATGTCATAACCGTAAGCAGCGCCTGCGATATAATCGCCGGCAGTCCGACGGCGAATATTTCCTTTAAGATACGAAGCCTCGGTCTTAAATATTTTATGCTCTTGTCTATTTCGACATTCAATTTCGTGTGAAAAGCGAACGCCAAAACCGCCGACATAATTTGACCGATAACCGTGGCATAAGCCGCGCCCTTTACGCCCATCTGCGGAAATCCGAGCCAGCCGTAAATCAAAATCGGATCCAAAACTATATTGACCACGGCTCCCGCGACCTGCGCTATTGTCGAGTACAGCGAGCGTCCCATAGACTGCAAAATTTTCTCGTAAATCGAGAAGAAAACAATGCCGAATGATATGCAGCAGCAGATTCTCAGATAATCCTCGGTCATAGTAAGCACGCCCGCGCCTATACTGCCGCCCGCGTTCTGCGAGTTTACGTAAGCGGACACGCCGAACAATCCGAACAGCACAAACACCGCGTATATCACAAACGCGACAAACACCGCGTTTCCCGCGGCGCGGCTCGCCTTCTTTTTATTGCCTTCGCCCATAGATTTGGATAAGAGCGCGTTTGTTCCCACGCCTGTGCCGATTGCTATGGCAACCATAAAAAGCTGTACCGGAAAAGCAAGACTCAGAGCCGTCAGCGCCTCCTCGCCGGCTTCCTGCATATTCGACAAATACGCGCTGTCGACGATATTGTAAACCGCCTGAAGCATCATTGAAAGCACAATCGGCACGCCGACCGACACCATCAGTTTTCCCACCGGCTCGGTCGCCATTCTGTTATCCGCGCTTTTTTTATTTTTCATTATCTGTTTCCTCCTTGCGCCCGTCGGCGCGATAAAATTTTAAAATTCAACAAAAAACGCGTGACATTCATACTGGATTTACGCAGTTGAATGCCACACGTTTGATATATATTATACTAAATC